>CAYJFW010000011.1:0-3686 GCA_964369895.1 uncultured Bacteroidales bacterium | reverse complement strand
CGCATTTTGCAAGTAGCTGGAAATTCGTGTAGTAATTATACACTAGAATTTTCAGCTCTTTTAAATACTTGTTCTAATTACAAAAATTTCGAATTTTATAAAATCTTTTTTCCTTAAATAAAAGAGTATTTAAATTTTATGTTTTTTTATTTCCAAAATTATATTTAATAAGGATATTTTTGTTTAAATTTTTGAAAAAAGAGTCTTTTTTAGGACTCTTTTTCCATTTTTTCTTGACCCGGTTTTTATTTTGATGTAGAATGTTCGTAAAAATATAAGGAGAATAATATGAAAAAAATAGTTTTTAGTTTAGTATCAATATCGCTTTTGCTTTCAAGTACTGTGTTTGCAAATAGAAATGCTACTTCTATTAAAAGTTCAACAATCCCATTTGGTTCAAGACCAGATATGCCAGTTATAGATAACACACTTCCTGTTTTGGATAGTCATGCTCTTTCTGTTGCAAAAGAATATCACGGTGCTGCAAATGAATTGAATGATATTCCTCAAAACATAAGAGGAGAAGTTCCAACAGGTTATGAAGGAACATTATTAGAAGGTGTTCAAATTGGTGTTGGTTTGGGTGCACTTGGTGGTGCAAATGCTCAGCTTGGTTACAGAATACCTTATCGTTGGCATAATTTTTGGCTTAACAGAATTGGTTTCAGACTTGATTATAATACTTGGGGTCCATTAGAAGGTACAATTGATAGTTATATGGAAGATAATCCAATTGATATTGATGGAAATGAATTTAGAGCAAGTCTTGACGGTGATAATATTGGAGCTTTATTAGATATATATCCATTTGGTGGAACATGGGGGCTTGGGAATGTAAGGCTTACCGCTGGTTATTATAATGGTGATTTTAATATAAATGGTAATTTAACAAAAACAGATACACAAAGTTTTGAAATTGGTGGTATTTCATATGAGGCTTCAGGAACAGTTAATTTATCTGCACAAATGGCTGCTGATATAAATGGTCCTTATCTTGGAGCTGGTTTTGATACTCAATTACTTTGGGGTTTTAAAATGTATTTTGATGCAGGTCTTGTATTTATTGATACACCAACAGTTACATCACAAGTAACAGGAAATTTAGAAATTGCTGGTGTTGCAATTGATCCTGCAGGGCTTAATGAACTTTTGCAAGACGTACAAGATCAATATATGGATGAAGTAGAAAAATATGCAGATGGTTATTTCCCAATGATTAAATTTGGTATATTCTACAGATTCTAGAAATTTAATTCTTTCTTGTAAATAACTTCGCTTTGCTTCAAGTAGATATAAATTCATGTAATAATTATACACTAGAATTTATATCTCCATAATTATTTAATATGTGGAGATGTTTTATCACTTGCCAGTCTGGGACCTTGTAAAGGCAAACTAAAATTTTTTATTAGTACCATAAAAAATTAAGTTTTTATTTACTCGGTTCTTTTGAAAGCTCGTTCTTTCCAAGAAATCTTTTAAATTTACAGGTTTTATTATTTTTTGCTTGCAAGTTTTTAAATTATTATATATATTCTTTTTATTCGCGGGTGTAGCTCAATGGTAGAGCCCCAGCCTTCCAAGCTGGTCGTGAGGGTTCGATTCCCTTCACCCGCTCCAAAATCAAAACCTCCTAAATAGGAGGTTTTTTTATGAAAAATAAATTTTGCAAAATCATTTAAAAATATTTAATCAAATATTCAAAAATATCTTGATTTTTTAAAAGATTTTTTATACAATACCCGCTATGTGATTTTAAATCAGGGGAATCTGATGGATAATCCTTTGGCAATATAAACAATATAAATTAATAAGGAGCTATTATGGCAAAAGAAACATATGTAAGAAGTAAGCCCCATGTTAACATCGGTACAATCGGCCACGTTGACCATGGTAAAACAACAACTACTGCTGCTATTACAAAATTTTATGGTGAGTTTAAAGATTACGATCAAATAGACGCTGCACCAGAAGAAAAAGCACGTGGTATTACTATTAACACTGCACACGTTGAATACGAAACAGAAAACAGACATTATGCACACGTTGACTGTCCAGGACATGCTGACTATGTTAAAAACATGATCACTGGTGCTGCTCAAATGGACGGCGCTATCTTGGTTGTGTCTGCAGCTGATGGTCCTATGCCTCAAACTCGTGAACACATTCTTCTTGCAAGACAAGTTGGTGTTCCTTCAATCGTTGTTTTCTTAAACAAATGTGATATGGTTGATGATGAAGAAATGTTAGAACTTGTAGAAATGGAAGTTCGTGACCTTTTAAATAAATACAGCTTCCCTGGTGATACAACTCCTATCATTAAAGGTTCATCACTTTGCGCACTAGAAGGTAAATCACCTGAACTTGGTGAAAACGCAATTAAAGAACTTTTAAAAGCTGTTGATGAATTTATTCCAACTCCAGATAGACCAGTTGATAAAAACTTCCTTATGCCTATTGAAGACGTGTTCTCAATCTCAGGTCGTGGAACTGTTGTTACAGGTAGAATCGAAACAGGTATCGCAACTGTTGGTGACGAAGTTGAAATCGTTGGTATTAAAGATACTACAAAAACAACTATCACAGGTGTTGAAATGTTCAGAAAACTTCTTGATCAAGGTGAAGCAGGTGATAACGTTGGTATCCTTCTTCGTGGAACTAAAAAAGAAGATGTTGAACGTGGTCAAGTTCTTGCAAAACCAGGTTCAATCACACCACATAAGAAATTTGAATGTGAATGTTATATTCTAACTAAAGAAGAAGGTGGTAGACATACTGCATTCTTATCAAACTATCGTCCACAATTCTATTTCAGAACAACTGACGTGACTGGTTCAGTTATACTTCCAGATGATGTTAAAATGGTTATGCCTGGTGATAACATCAAAATGACAGTTGAACTTATTACACCAATTGCGATGAGCGAAGGTTTAAGATTTGCTATCCGTGAAGGTGGTAGAACTGTTGGTGCTGGTGTTGTTTCTAAAATCGTAGAATAAGACATAAGCATTGTATGTTTTAAAGACCGTCCTTTTAAGGGCGGTTTTTTTAATTTAATTTTTTTCCTAATATACTCACTTGTCTGCGAATAGATATAAATTCGTATAATAATTATACATTAGAATTTATATCTTTCTTAAAAGCTTGATTCTTATAACGCAATTTCCAAGTTTATGATTTTTATTTGATTATTTAAATTTTTTATGTAATACTTATCGTTATTAAATAAAGGAAAAAATATGGAAAAAATTAAAAATTTGATGGATGGGTATAAAGATTTTTACAAAGAATATTTTGTTGATAATGTTGATTGTTATAAAAGATTAGTTGATGAAGGACAGACACCAAAAACTCTTGTTATATCGTGTAGTGATTCAAGGGTGGATCCGTCGATTATTTTTAATACAAAACCGGGGGATGTTTTTGTGGTTAGAAATGTTGCGAATCTTATCCCGCCATTTGAAGATGATGTAAGTTCATGTCATGGAACATCGGCTGCGATTGAATTTGCGGTGAAAAGTTTGAATGTTGAAAACATAATTATTTTAGGGCACAGTCATTGCGGTGGAATAAAAGGTTTTGTTAATTATGACAATATAAAAGAATCATCATTCCTTAAAAAATGGCTTGGCATACTTCTTCCTATAAAGGAAAAAATAGATGCTAGTGATAATGAACATATTTGT
>CAYJFW010000010.1:0-12080 GCA_964369895.1 uncultured Bacteroidales bacterium | reverse complement strand
GAATTTGTTAAGAAAATCTGCCCATCTGTGATTGATATAAGATTTGTTGGTATATAAGCAGAAACATTTTCCGCCAAAGTTTCACATATTGGAAGAGCAGTAACAGAACCACCACCAAATTCTTCTCTCAACCTTGTTGATCTTTCAAGAAGTCTTGAATGTATATAGAAAATATCACCAGGATATGCCTCACGACCAGGAGGGCGTCTAAGGAATAAAGAAAGCTGTCTGTATGCTTGTGCATGTACAGTTAAGTTATCATATATAATAAGAACATCTTTTCCTTCAACTTCCATAAAATATTCTGCCATTGATGTTGCTGCATAAGGTGCAATATATAAAAGTCCCGGAGATTCTTCTCCACCTGCAACAACAACTATTGTATTTTTCATACAATCATTTTTTTTCAAAGTATCTATTACTTTTGCAACACTATCTGCACGTTGACCGATTGCACAATAAATTGAAATAACACCAGTATCTTTTTGTGAAAGTATAGCATCAATTGCCAAGGCTGTTTTTCCTGTTTGTCTGTCTCCTAAAATAAGTTCACGTTGACCTCTTCCTATTGGAATAATTGAATCAACAGCCTTTATTCCTGTTTGAAGAGGAACAGATACTGACTTTCTTTCCATAATTGAATGTGCTTCTCTTTCAATATTGTATCTTTCTTTTGTTTTTATTTTTGGCAGGTTATCAAGAGGTTCACCAAGAGGATTAACAACACGCCCCAAAAGATCATGCCCAACAGGAACATCAGCAATTCTTCCTGTTCTTGTAACTTTATCACCTGCTTCAATATTACGAGGATTATCAAGAAGAACTATACCAACTCTTCCTTCGTTAAGATTAATAACAATACCTGTTGATTGTTTTATTTCAACAAGCTCATCCATTTTAACGCTTTCAAGTCCAGAGCAAACAATAATATTTCCTGTTATTTCAATAACTTCTCCAATTTCCTCAGATATTACAGGAGCCTTAGTTTTCTTAGAAACTTTTTCAACTTTTTTGATACTATCTTTTACACTTTCTGTTAACATTTTTCTTCCTCTTTATTTGTTTTCAGCAACCGTTTTTTCGGTATTAGTTAGTTTTGCAAGACCATCATCAAGATTCTTTTTCATTTCATCAATATAAGTATTAACCCCGTAACTTATAAGAAGAGGAGGGCAAAGAATTTCAATTCCACAAACAATATCTTCATCAATTTTAAAATTGATATTTAATGATTTTTCCCCAGTTAATTTTTTAAACTTATCTTCAATATTTTTCTTATTTTCTTTTGATATTTCAAAAGAAGTATTAACTGTAATTGGATTATCTTTTTTACAGTATTTTTTAAGCTCATCTTGATTTTTAAGTTTGCCATTATCAAGTTTTTCAATAAAATTATAAAGAATTTGGTCTTCTATTTTTGCATTTGCAAGATCAGACAGCGCATTTGATATTGTTTCAACAATACTTTTATCCGCCAAATCACGAATAGAGTTTCTAAGCATTTCTCTTTCAACAATCATCTGTTCTTCAAAAGCTTTTCTTTTACCTGTTATTTCTGCATTAAATGTTTTCATTAAAACAGAATATTCATTATCTGCTTTTCTATAACTTTCAGCCATAATATCAGTTTTTGCCTTTTCCAAAGAATGAATTTTGCTTTCTAATCTTTCTTTTTCATGCATCGCATCAATTTTGGCATCTTCTGCATCTTTAAGTCTATCTTGTATAGTTTTTTCTCTTATATCCATAGAATTAAGAACAGGCTTAAAAAGATATTTTTTCAAAATCCAAACAACAATCAAAAAGTTTATTATCTGAAAAAATACAGTTGACCAATTTATATTCATAATAAATCCTTATATAATGTTTTAACAGCTCTAATAATTATTTTGCTGCATGTTCAAGTGCATAGTTCCAAAATGGATTGCTAAATATTAAAATCATAGACACCAAAAGCGCATAAATAGCAGTTGATTCCAACATTGCCATTGAAACAAACAAAGTACTTCTTATATTACTTGCTTCATCAGGTTGTTGTGCCATTGATGCAATTGCCTGTCTTGCTGCCATACCTTCTGCAATCGCAGGACCAATACCTCCCAAACCAATTGCTAGCGCTGATCCAATAATTGAAGCAAATGCTATCCAAACTAAACCCATATCCATATTATACCTACCTTTCTTTTTTATTTATATTTTAATTTTTCAGAACCGTGCAGGTTGAAGCTTTAAAAGCTCTTCTGTTTCCGATTCTGATGGTTCTCCTATACCTGCTGATATATAAACTATTGCAAGCACAGAAAATATGTAAGGCTGAATTGTTGCAGCCAAAAGCCCGTAAATATTAATAAGCCCTGGTAATATAAAAGGCGCTAGAATAAATACAATTCCTGCCAAAAGAGATGTACTCATAATATTACCATAAAGTCTTATAGCAAGTGCAACACCACTTGAAATTTCACCTAATACATTAAGAGGAAATAGTATAAATACTGGCTCAAAAAATCTTTTAAAATACCTAAATATTCCGTTTTTCATCATTCCAAAAATTACAACAGAGCTCATCACTACAATTGATAAAGCTGCAGTTGTAGAAATAGATCCTGTTGGTGGTAAATACCAATGTATATCTCCATCAATAAAAAATGGAATAGGTATAAGAGCAGACCAATTTGAAATTATAATAAAAACAAAAAGACTTCCTATTAAAGGAATAAATCTATCTCCTTTTCTCCTCATCATACTTTCTATTTGATCTCTTAACGCTTTAACCAAAATTTCCACCATATTTTGCATTCTTGTCATTTTAAGATTACCGTTAAAATCTTTGGTGATATTTTTGAAAAACAAATACATAAAAATCATCAAAATCCATGTACCAACAAGTGTCATGTCAATATCTATGGTAAAAGACTTACCAAAAACTTCCATAGGTATTTTATAAAATATAGTTTGATCTGGACTTATATTCATTTATTTTTACCTTTTTTTATTTTTCGTTTTTCATATCTTACAAACAACCATTTTACAAAAATAAAAGTTATAATTATTACTGCAATTTGTCTTATATCATTATAGTATTTTAAAAGCAGATAAAAGAATACAAATGCCAAAACCAATCTTAATAAAAATGATATATATATATAATTAAAAGCTTTTTCATTTGATGTGACTTTATTAACGCTTTTTTTTATCATAAAAAAATGAAAACTTGCAAATCCTGCAACAATAAGGATTAATATAATATAACTTAAAATATTATTCACAGATTTTATCCTCCCTATCAAGCCTTTTTTGTTCACGTCTTACCCATCTGTAAACATTATAAAATCCAGCTAAAAATCCAATTATTACAAAATAAAGAGTCCAAGACAAATATTCAATTGGGTGATTTTCTTCTAACCATATGCCAATATAAGATGAAATAACCACAGGTATGCCTATGCCCCAACCAACGACACCAAAAACATATAATGCTTCAAAAGCAGAACCTTTTTTTCTTAATTCGCAAAAGTGTTTATTAATTTTCTTTGAAACAATATCAATCATTTTTTGATTATTTTTAATATGATCTTTTGATTTTATTTCTTTTTTTATATTTGCCATAACAATCTCCTTAATTGTTGCCTAAATCAAGTATAAGTTTAGCTATATTACCTTCAAGTGATGCAAGAGCAGTTTTTGTTTTTTTGTCTTCCTCATTCATTTGTTTAAATGAAATTTCCATTTGATGTTTAAGGTCTTCTAAATCTTTTCCTTTAATAGCATGTCTTATTGAAAATTGAACATTATTTCCATATTTAACAAGTACACCACCATCTACTGCAAAAAACTCTCTTTTCCCATTTTTTATAAAAGAAAATATAGATGTAACAATAGACGATACATAATCAGCATGTCTTGGAAGAATTGTAAAATACCCCTCTATTCCTTCAGCATAAATTTTTTCAACGTTTTCAACATTGAAAACTTCCAAAGGTGTTATAACTTTAAGGTTCATAAGCATTTTAAAATCCTATTTTTCCTCATTATTTTCTTTTTCTATTTTTGCTTCACTTATATCACCAATCATATAAAAAGCATTTGGGTTTACATGTAAATATTTTCCAGACAAAATTTCTTCACATCCAAAAAGAGTTTGATCTAAATCAACTAATTTGCCTTCCATGCCTGTAAAATGTTTTGTAGTTGCAAAAGGTTGAGTTAAAAAACGTTCCAATTGTCTTGCTTTTACAACTGTTGCTTGATCTTCATCAGAAAGTTCATCATATCCAAGCATAGCAATAATATCTTTCAAATCTTCGTATTGAGCCATAGTCATTTTAACTTGTTTTGCAACTTCGTAATGTCTTTCACCTACCACATCTTTTGCAAGCATTTTTGAAGATGACGCAAGAGGATCAAGAGCAGGATATAAACCTTGCGATGCCATTTTTCTTGATAAAACAACAGTTGCAGATAAATGAGCAAATGTTTCAGCAGCAGAAGGATCAGTAAAATCATCAGCCGGTACATACACTGCTTGTATTGATGTAATAGATGCAGAAGGTGTTGATGCAATTCTTTCTTGAAGAGCTGCTAAATCTTGACCAAGTGAAGATTGATATCCAACACGTGATGGAATACGTCCCATAAGTCCTGCTACCTCGGAACCTGCTTGAACAAATCTGAAAATATTATCAATCATCAAAAGAACGTCTTGTTTTAAATCATCACGAAAATATTCAGCAATTGTAAGGGCTGCTTGAGCAACTCTAAATCTAACACCTGATGGTTCATTCATTTGTCCGAATATCATAGTTGTTTTATCTAAAACTCCGGCATCTTTCATTTCTGTATAAAGCTCTTCTCCTTCACGGCTTCTTTCTCCAACACCACAGAAAAGAGATACACCATCATATCTTCCGAACATATTGTTAATCATTTCAGTAATAAGAACAGTTTTTCCTGTTCCTGCGCCTCCGAAAAGTCCGGCCTTTCCACCTCTTTCAAGCGGAGCAAGAAGATCAATCACCTTAATCCCTGTTTGGAAAATTTCTGATTTAACACTACGCGATACAAGAGGAATAGGTTTGTTATGAATACCTCTAAAATCAACAATTTCTTTAAGATCTCCTTCATTATCAATTGGATCTCCCATAACATTCATCATACGTCCAAGAACACCTTTTCCAACAGGTATAAGAAGAGGTCCTTCAGTATCAATAACCTCATCACCTCTGCTAAGACCTTGTGTAGTTGTAATAGCAACACCTCTTATATGATTTTCATCTATATGATCTTCAACTTCAATTATGATATTTTTTTCTTGTTTAGTTCCTTTATTTATAGGACAAATAAGTTTAGAATATATAGTTGGAAGTTTATCTTTAAAATATGCAACAACAACGCTTCCTTCTACTTCTTTTACACTACCTAAATTTTTATTTTTCATAATTTAAACCTCTCTTCTTTATAATAAATTTATATAATCTTTTTAAAAAATCTTCAAGAAGAATAATGGAAATAGGAATATCAGACTGAGTTATTTATATTTGCTTGCAATTTAAAATTAAAATATTATTATTATATACAAAGGAGAGAGAATTTGAAACAACTTGACGAACAAAGATATTTATGGCTTCTAAGAGCTTTTATAATATTTTTAATTATTAGCATTTTTTTAAACCTAATACTTTTCATATCATTTGATAAGATATCACCCGCACCAAAAAAAGAAGTGTTTTTTGTAACAGGTGAAACGCAAGATTTCAAAAATCTTTATATAAGCAGTGTTAATACAAATAATAATTTGCAAATTTCTCAAAATTCTCAAGGTTATGAAATTGCAAAAGCATATATATCAAATTATGTAACAGACAGGGAAAGTGTGTTTTCTAATATAGAAAAGATGCAAAGCCTATGGGGAATTGAAAGTTATATTTATATGTTTTCGTCAGAAGATGTTTATACCTCTTTTTTAAAAAGCAAAGAATATGTTGATGGTTTTATAAACAAAGATAAAGAAATCACAACAGTAAAAATAAAAAACATTGAATATCAAAATAAAATGAATGTTTGGGATGTATCTGTGGTTTTAGAAAAAACAGATTTAAAAGGCAAGCTTTTAAAAACAGAAACAAAAGATATTAGTATAAAATCACGTTTTTTAAGTGGCAATTTAATAAAAAATGAAAAAACCAAATGGGAAAATCCACTAAGTTTTCAAATAACTGAATATAAATATAAATAAAATAAAAAAAATACTTGTATTATCAATATAAAACAGGGTAAATTATAAGAAGAGAAATAGGAAAGATTGGAAAATGAAAAAATTTTTAACATTTAGCATTTTATTGTTGAGCCTTTTTATAAGGCCTGTTTCGGCACAAGAAATAACTGCCGCTGGTTTTGGAACACAAACTGCTTGGGATAATCCAATGCAAAATATGGGTGAAAACCAAAGTAAACCAGGATACCAAAAAATACAATGGGAACCAGGAAGCGTTATGCCAATAAAACTTCGTGATGGAATGTTAACAGTTATAAACTTTCCTGAATGGGAAACTATAAAAGACGCATATGTTGGAGATAAAGATTTTTTTGATGGCAGACCTGTTGAAAAAAACGTATTTATGATTTCTCCTGTTGATGGCAGGCCAATGGCTGATACAAATTTATTTATTTTCGGAAGCAGTGGAAATAAATATGTTTTCTATTTAAAATCAGAACCTCTTAACACAGAAAGAATAACTTCATCTGTAATTGATGTTGCTGTTCCTTATAAATACAGTAAAGGAAGTGGTTCTTCAATGTCATCAGGCGGCGGACAAAGTTTTTCATCAATGACATCTGTTATGGGTGGTCAAAGTTATCAAGACACAGGTGATAACGATTGGGAAGGCGAAGATTTTGGTTGGATAAAAAGCATTAATGTTGATCCAACAGAATTCAGATTTGATTTGGATGTATTTGTTCCAAATCCAGATGATTATGTTATTGCTCCAGAACGTGTATGGCGCGATAATGTTTTCACATATATTGATTTCGGCGAAAAAGCTTTAAATATGAATCAAAGACCTGTTGTATCTCTTCTTGTAGAAGGAGGAGAGTCTCCTGTTGGTTTCAGAACAGAAGGTCCTCAAAGCCGTCTTTTGGTTGTTGAAGCAATTGGCGATTTAGTTTTAAGAAACGGAGGAAGAATTGTTTGCATAAAACTTCGTTCAAAACCATATCTTTTATCAAATCCACCACCTCCACAAGATTTACTTGCTGTTGCAGGAAATGTTGGAATGGGTATGGTGACAGGTGTTGATTATATGAATGGTGGCGTTGAAATGCTTGGCGCTCCTGGAATGGCAATGCCTTATGGTAATGCTAATATGATGGGTGCTTATGCATATCCTCAAACAATGCCTATGGGTATGGGATATATGCCACAAGTTAGCCAAGCAGAAAATCTTGCAATATATAATAAATTACGCCCTACAAGAAATACAAATGGATCTGTTTTACCAAATCATTATGTTCCACTTGTAAAACAAAATAAACAAGATGTTAGTGTTGAAATTTTCAAAGGTAAGTCAGTTGTAAATCTTGAAGAAATGTGGCTAGAACTTTCTGAAAAACTTCCTTGGCTTGAAGAATATACTCCATATTATTCTATTGAAACAAGCGGTGTTGATGAAATTGGTTCACAAAGATATTATGGTGGGGAACTTTACAGATTAAGAATTGGTCCATTTGGCAAAATAGAAGTTGCAAACGAAGTATGCCAAAAACTATCTATTCAAAATGTTCCATGTAGTGTTGTAAGGAGCCAATAAAAAATGGGTTTTAAAGATTTGTTTAAAAAAAAATCAGGAAATAACAAAACTGTATCCGAAGAAAATGCAGAAATGTTACCTGATGAAAAAAGAAGCAAATCTGATATAACAACAGAACGTACAAATAAAATTCTTGTATTTATTGCATTTACAATGCTTGCTGTTTTTATAATAGGGGCATTGATAAACGCAAATAAAAATACTGAAGAAATAAAATCAATTGAAAAAAATGCAGAAATTTCAAATGATGAAAAAAAACTTGATGACATACCATATATTTCACCTATTGTTTCAATGGAACCTGAAAAAATTGAAATACTTAATCAAATTGTAGGCGAAGAAGCATTCAATCAAATAATTGTTACTGTTTTAAATAATCCAATTAAAATTGTTTCAGCAGAACTTTCTTTTTCATCAAGCGGAGCTAATCTTGAATCAGGTGATTGTACAATAAGAGAAACTTTGCCTGCATCATCAAGTTGTATTTTAAATTTATCATTTTCTCCTGAAAAACCTGAAAAATTAAATGGTTTTATAATTGTAAAATATAATGAACTTAACGATGGTGTTGTTAAAAATGCAGACAGAACTGCAAAAATACCAGTTTCTTTAAATTCTGTTGAAAAACAACAAGAAGTTTTTGAAGATAATTTTTATGATGAAGAACCATCACAAGAAGATGATTTTTTTGAAGATGATTTTATTGATGAAGAACCTTTTTATGATGACGAATTTGTTGATGAAGAACCATTTTATGATGATGAGTTTATTGATGAAGAATCAAGGGGGCCAAGTGGCATAACACCAGATGATTGTAAAAAATATGCAAGCAAAGCTTATGATTTCAGTGGAACTTTTATAGGTTGGGTACAAGGAAATAATGATGTGTTTTCGCCAAATTGTTCATCTGTTATTGGTGTTATGGAAGATGATGGTATGGTAATCCAAGTTGGAACAGGAAAGGTTTTGGGAAAAGGTACAATTCTTGATAAGAAAAAAGCAGAAGAAAAACGTTTGGAACTAACAGTTCCTCTTCTTGATGATATTATTGAAAGCGAAAATGCTTCTTTTGAACCAGATTTTGAAGAAGTAATGGAAAACAGAATGGCTGTTAAATTTGATCAAGTTTTAGGAGAACCTAGAAAAGAAATAGGAGGAGAAGATATATACCGTCTTAGCGATACACTTGGTATTTACGATGATGAACAAAGAAAACTTATTCCATTTACAATAACAGGAACAGATCAAGTTTCATCAATGCCAAAAGATGAAAGATATGTTTTAAGACAATCAAAACCAATCCCAGCAGTTTTAAACAGAGCAATATATTTCTCAGGAAATCCTGAAAAAAATGGTGCAGAAGTTTTTGAAGCAGCATCAAACAATGGTCAAATATTAAATGCATCTGCAACAGTTGAAAAAAATGTTTATGGTGGCGATGGCAGAACAATTATAATTCCTGCTGGATCTCAACTTCTTGGTGTCGCAGAACAACCTATGGGCACATTCCAAGCGGTTGAAAAAATAAATGTAACTTGGAACAGACTTATAAGACCAGACGGTGCAGAGTTTGATTTAAGTGCAGTTGGAAATTATTCTGCTGATGCCCAAGGTCGTGCTGGTGTGCCTGGAAAAAATGATACAGGTTATATGCAAGATTTATTTGTAAAACCACTTCTTTATTCTGCTCTTCCTGTTGCGCTTGAGGCATTGTTCCCTACAACATCAGCTCTTGTGACACGTGTAAAAAGAACAGATGGAACATATCAAACAATTGATCAATTTGATGAAACAGGAGAATTTGGAGGAGCCATTGTAAGCCAAGACGGAGAATATGGTTACGATTTCAATGATCTTGAAACAATGCTTGATATGACATCAGAAGACAAAATGAAAGCAGAAATAGAACAAAATTTCAAAACTGTTATGGAAAAAATAATAGATGAAAGTTCAAAACAAAATGTTCCATTTACTGTTCCTTCAGGAACAAGGATCCAAGTATTTTTAAACAAAGATATCATGTTAAGAATAAATGATCAAATGGAAGATGTTTTAAATGATGCTAATTATGAATATCAGTATCAAAACTAACAGGAGTAAATTTATGAAAAAAATAATTTTAATACTTGTTTTATTATTTGGCTTTAATTTATCTGCAAAAGCAGAATTTATCTCTACATTTGATGATATCCCATTACAAGTTGGATTAAAAGAAGAAGATAACCTTTATTTTGACGTAGAAGACGTTCGCATCATTGAACAATATCTTTCAAGCACATCTGTTACAAAAGAAAGCTTTCTAAAGTTTTATAAGACAAGCTTAAACTCTCTTGGTTGGAAACTTCAAAAAGAATATGAAAACACATATATATTTAAACGTGAAGACGAAGGTTTAACAATAACAATTCAATCATCAAATCCTTTGATTGTTCTTTTTACTCTTAAACCATATGGTAAATAATTAAAGATTACTTTCAACAAAATCCCAATTAATAAGATGTTCTACAAATATATCAATAAATTCTGCACGTCTGTTTTGATAATCCAAATAATATGCATGCTCCCATAAATCAATACATAATAAAGGTGTTTGATTGTGTGCAATAGGAGTATCAGCATTTGATGTTTTAACAATTTTATATTCGCCTGCCTCTAAAACTAACCATACCCAACCACTTCCAAAAACACTATTTGCAATTATTTTAAATTGGGTTTTAAAATCCTCTAAAGAATTAAAATTATTAAAAAGCTTTTTAGGAAAAGGTGTTTTACAATCAACTTTTAATGAATTAAAAAAGAATTTATGATTAAAAACTTGAGCCGCATTATTAAATATTGATTGTGTATCTTTTGAACGACTTGATTTTATAATAATTGTTTTTAATGTATCATTTTCAAATTCGGTGTCCTTGATAAGTTTATTTAAATTATCAATATAGGCATTTAAATGTTTATCATGATGAAAATTCATTGTTTCGTGTGAAACATAAGGTGATAGATCATTTTTTTCAAATGGTAATGGGAAATTTTTAATATCAAACATTTTTACCTCCTTTTTTATTAATTAATGATACACAAAAAATCCTCTTTTTGCAATAAGAACAAAGACCTATATTTACATATATTGACTTTTTAAATTTTTATATATAAGATAATTGTTTTTTAAAAGGAATCATAAATGAAACAACATCCCAGATTTGATATAGATATATGTCATAAACCATGTAAAAAATCTAGCAATATATGTATGTGCGAAAAACAGATAAGAAAAAACAAAACATTTCATATATATTGTAAAAATATAACTGATAAAAATAATATAAAACTAGATGTTATTGATATGTTTGTTGATGGAAAAAATGTTTTTGCAATCAAAGAGCATCTAAAAAGAAAATATATTGAAAAAAAAGCTGATAATATAGAATTAAAAAAATCTATTTTGCCTTGGGCTTCTACTTTTATTCCGGTTAAGGTTAAAGGTTAAACAATTTCAGCTTTAAGATTCGCATAACTTGCTGATTTTATATTAACATCAACAATTTTTCCAATTAATGATTTATCACCCTTTAAAATAACAGGTTGTAAATATTCATTTTTGCCAATAACAAAATCTTTATCTGTTTTTGATATATCAGTTATTAAAACAGACATAGTCTTTCCAACACATGATTTATTAAAATTATCCTGATGTTTTCTTAATTCTTGTTGAAGTATTCTAAGTCTTTGAGCCTTTATTTTTTCATCCACTTGATTTTCCATAACAGCAGCCGGAGTATTTGGTCTAGGTGAATATTTAAATGCATAACATTGAACAAATTTCACCTTACGAACAATATCCAAAGTATCATTAAAATCTTCATCTGTTTCACCCGGAAATCCAACAATAAAATCAGATGATATTTGTATATCAGGATTCGCAATTTTAAGTTTTTCTATTATTTCAAGATATCCTTTTCTTGTATATTTACGATTCATTTTTTTCAAAATTTCATCACTTCCTGATTGTATAGGAAGATAAACAAGGGGCATTAATTTAGATTCGTTTTTATGAATATCAATCATTCCATCATCAATATGTGAAGGATAAGATGTTGTATAACGGATTCGTTTTATACCTTCAAATTTTGCAACTTTTTTAATTAAATTTGAAAGAGATGATTTGTTCCCCATATCATCCAAACCATTATAACACTCAACATTTTGACCCAAAAGATTTATTTCGAGAGCACCAAGTTTTTCTAAGTGTGAAATTTCTTTTAATATATCAGCCTCACT
>CAYJFW010000009.1:10623-12497 GCA_964369895.1 uncultured Bacteroidales bacterium | reverse complement strand
ATGCCAAAGTGTGTCGTAACAGATAAAAATTACAATTGGAAAAGTGAAAAAAAACCAGAAGTAAGGAGAAGTAATTCTGTTATATATGAAGCGCATGTAAAAGGTTTAACCAAATTAAATAAAAAAATCCCAGAAAAAATACGTGGAACTTTTGCAGCCCTTACAAATAAAAATATTATAAATTATTTAAAAGATTTGGGAATAACTGCACTTGAAATTTTGCCATCACAATCTTTTTTCTTAGGTTCTCTTCCTGAAAGAAAACATCTTTATAATTATTGGGGATATAACACGGTTAATTTTTTTACACCTGAACCTTCATATCTTTATTCAAAAAACATAAATGAATTTAAAGAAATGGTTGATATATATCATGCAAATGGTTTAGAAATAATAATGGATGTTGTATATAACCATACAGCAGAAGGCAACCATCTTGGTCCAATGTTTTCTTTTAAAGGAATTGATAACGCTTACTATTATCGTCTTATGCATGATAACAAAAGATATTATGATGACACAACAGGATGTGGTAATACTCTTAATTTTGATAATGCAGGCGTTGTTGCAATGGCAATGGATTCGCTTCGTTATTGGACAGAAGAAATGAAAGTAGATGGTTTTAGATTCGATTTGGCAGTATCACTTGGAAGGGACGATACAGGTTTTCATACAGAATCTGATTTTTATGACGCAATGGGCCAAGATCCAATTTTACAAAAAGTAAAAAGAATTGCTGAACCATGGGATACAGGTTTAGGTGGTTATCAAATTGGAAATTTTCCAGCAGGTTGGAGCGAATGGAACGGAAAATACCGTGACACAGCAAGAAGTTTTTGGAGAGGTGATGATGGGCAAATTGGCGATATGGCAACAAGATTTACAGGTTCATCAGAAATGTTTGATAAATTTGGAAGACGTCCTTGGTCTACAATAAATTTCATAACTGCACATGATGGTTTCACAATGAATGATCTGGTTTCATATAATGATAAACATAATATTGATAACGGTGAAGAAAATAATGATGGTGAAAGAAATAACCATAGTTATAATTATGGAGAAGAAGGCAAAACAGACAACCTTAAAATAAACAACATAAGAACAAGACAAATAAAAAATATGTTTGCAACACTTCTTTTATCCCAAGGACTTCCTATGCTTCTTGGAGGTGATGAAGTAAGAAGAACGCAAAAAGGAAATAATAATGCATATTGCCAAGACAATGAAATAAGTTGGTTTGATTGGAAATTACTTGAAAAAAACAAAGATATGTATAATTTCGTTAAAAAAGTTATTGGCATAAGAAAAGAACACATAGTTTTCCGTCGTTCAAAATTTTTCAAAGGCCAGAAAATTCCAGGAACAAAAAATAAAGATATAACTTGGTTAACAACTTCAGGGACAGAAATGAAAACTGAAGATTGGCAAAACCCAAGAAATAAAAATCTTATTTTTAAAATTTCAGGAGAGGCCGGAGATAACTTTCATCATGACAAAGATGGTAATGCGACACCTGATAAAAATTTCTATATAATAATGAATGCAGATATAAAAAAATCCAATTGCACAATACCAAAACCGCAAAAGCCATATAAAAATTGGAAAGTTGTATTTGACACATCAGGGATAAATAAAGAAAACAGAATTTTGGATAAAGAAACAATTGTTTCAAGCCCCAAAAGTTTTATTCTTCTTATGACTGTTTAATACTTGAAACTTTATTATTTTATACCTATATACCAGAGTACTTGACTAAGTTAAAAGTTTTTTGCTACAATCTTTAAAAATAACAAAAAGGTATAAAATGTTTTCAAAAATAAAAGATGAAATAATAAAAAAAGTTTCAGATGAAAAACCATCTAAAGAAGAAA
>CAYJFW010000009.1:0-10613 GCA_964369895.1 uncultured Bacteroidales bacterium | reverse complement strand
CTTCGTGATATTGTAATATTTCCAAATATGATAGTCCCAATATTTATTGGACGAGGAAAATCAATAGCCACAGTAGAAGAGGCGATGAAAACATCAAAACAAATAGTTCTTGTAACACAACGTGATGGTGCAGTAAACAATCCAAAAAAAGATGATTTATTTGAAATTGGTGTTAAAGCAAATATTATTCAAATGCTAAGACTTCAAGATAATACAGTTAAGTTATTAGTAGAAGCAACAGACAAAGTTAAAATAAAAAACTTAAATATTTCAAAACCATTTTGGCAAACAAATATTGATTATATATCAGAAGATTTATATTCATTAGAAGATGATGAAATAAAACTTTTAACAAAATCAATTGCAAACAGTTTTTCAAGATACGTAAAATTTAACAAAGACATTATGATTGAAAATGTTGGAAATATTGAAAATATTGATAACCCGCTTATTTTAATTGACACAATAATAATGAGCATTAATGCAAAAGTTGAAAAGAAACAAGAAATTTTAGAAGAAAATGATTTCATAAAAAAACTTGAAAAGTTATATGCAATAATTGAAACAGAGCTTGATTTTATTAAAGTTGATAGAAAAATAAGAAACAGAGTTAAACAATCAATTGATAAAAACCAACGTGATTTTTATCTTAATGAACAAATGAAAGCAATACAAAAAGAACTTGGTGAAGAAGAGGAAGAAGAAACAGATTTAGAAAAAAAACTTGATAAAGTTGCTCTTTCAAAAGAAGCATATGTAAAAGCAAAAAAAGAAATAAAAAAGCTTAAAAATATGTCTCCTCAATCACCTGAATATACAGTGCTTCGAAATTATTTGGAATGTCTTCTTGATCTTCCTTGGGGTAAATTTTCTTCTCTTGATAAAACAGTCGCAGATGCAGAAGTTGTTTTAAATGATGAACATTATGCATTAGAAAAAATAAAAGAAAGAATACTCGAATTTTTGGCTGTGCAAAAACGTGTAGGAAAAACAAAAGGAACAATACTTTGTTTTATGGGACCTCCAGGTGTTGGAAAAACATCTCTTGGTCGTGCAATTGCAAAAGCAACAGGAAGACATTTTGAAAAATTATCACTTGGCGGTGTTCATGATGAATCAGAAATTAGAGGTCACAGAAGAACATACATAGGTTCACAATGCGGAAAAATTTTATCTATTATGAAAAAAGCAGGCGTAAATAATCCTCTTATAATGCTTGATGAAATTGATAAAATGGGTCGTGATCACAGGGGCGATCCTGCAAGCGCAATGTTAGAAGTTTTAGATCCAGAACAAAACACATGTTTTAATGATCACTATCTGGATCTTGATTACGACTTATCAAATGTTATGTTCATAGCAACAGCAAATACTTTTGATATACCAAAACCTCTTCTTGATAGGATGGAAATAATTGAACTTTCAGGCTACACAGAAGATGAAAAACTTGAAATTGCAAAACGTCACATTATGCCAAAATCTCTTGAAAAACATGGGCTTAATAAATCTGAAATTTCAATTGCTGATGCATCTGTTCGTGATATTGTAAGATATTATACACGCGAATCAGGTGTTCGTGGTTTAGAAAGACATATTGATAAATTAATGAGAAAATCTTTACGAAAAATTGGCGAAAATGAAAAAGATGAAAATCTATTCTCCCTTGGTGATAATAAGAAAAAACAAGATATTATAAAAATCACATCCGACAATCTTTCTGATTTCTTAGGTGTAAGAAGATTCGATTTCGGAAGAAGCGAAGAAGAAGATTCTGTTGGAACAGTAACAGGACTTGCATGGACAGAAGTTGGTGGCGAACTTCTTCAAATTGAATCTGCTGTAATGTCAGGTAAAGGCTTAGCTGTTTTCACAGGCAAACTTGGTGATGTAATGAAAGAATCTATTGAAACAGCAAAATCATTTGTAAGAAGCAAGTCTTGTGATTTTGGTATCAACCATAAAATATGGGATAAAATTGATATACATATCCATGTTCCAGAAGGTGCAACACCAAAAGACGGTCCTTCCGCTGGTATTGCAATGATGACATCAATAGTTTCAACTTTGACAGGTATTCCTGTAAAAAAAGAAGTTGCAATGACAGGTGAAATAACATTAAGAGGAAGAGTTCTTCCAATAGGCGGTCTAAAAGAAAAGCTTCTTGCTGCACTTCGTGGTGGAATAAAAACAGTAATGATTCCATATGAAAACAAAAAAGATTTACAAGATATACCATCTGTTGTAAAAGATAATCTTGAAATAATTCCAGTTAAAACAGCAGATGAGGTTTTAAAAATTGCGCTTCTTAAAAAACTAAAACCAATAACAGAGGTTGGTGATTTTTTTGAAAATATATTAGCTGCAAAAACCCATTCATCTGATGCACCTGTTCAATAAAACAAACCTCCCAAAAGGGAGGTTTTTAAATCTTTTATTTTAAAGATATTTTGCAATTCATTTCTGGTGAACCATCTTCTTCCAAACAGTTATTTGCAACCCATTTATCACATGCGTCAACATCTTTGTATTCACAACAATAAAGTTTATCAAGCATACATTGTTTTAAATAAATTTCATTTTGAATTGATACGACAATTTCATCAATTCTTTTTCTTTCCCTTTGTGATTTTAAATAATTAAAAGACATATAAGACATAACAATTAATAAAAACATTGCAAAAACATATGAAATAGCAAATTTGAAATGTGTTTTTTTTATGGGAGTTTCTTCAATCATTTCATGTTCATCAATTATAATTTTTTTCTTTCTTACCATTTTTACCTCCCTTTTTAAATTATCCTAAATTAACTTTACATAATTTAAAAAATAAATCAATGAAAAATAATAGGAATAAAAACAACACCTTGAAAAATTATTAAAATTTGAAAGAAAAACAAGAGTTGAGAAAGTGGCGAAGTAGTACAGGGAAGCGAAGCTGAATGCGAATTTATGAGCAGACACAAGGGAGTTCAAACGAAGTTTGAAAAGACTCTTTAAACTATAATGAAAAAATATATAAGATTAAATGGCGGAGGGTACAGGACTCGAACCTGTGGACCAATATTATCGGTCACGGATTAGCAATCCGCTGCATTACCGCTCTGCCAACCCTCCATAGAGAATAATAAACTTATACAATAATCTATTTTCTAATGCAAGAAAAATTTTCAAGAGCATAATGTCTTTTTTCTTTTTAAAATATCTTTATTTCAATCCAAAATCAATGTATAATAAAAATTATGATAAATTATATAAAAAAATTGGCTGATATTTTAAATATATCTTCTTCTTTTCATGACGAAGTTGGAAAAAAACATATACTGTCAAACAATGATTTATTAAGCTTTATCAATGCCTTTGGATTTAAGATAAAAAATCAAAATGATGCAAAAAATAAAATTACTGAGTTAAAAAACGAAAAAATAAGAAGATTTATATCCCCTGTATATTCATTTTTTGAAGAAGAGAATTTTTTTTGTGAAATCTATCTTCCATTTGGATTTGATTTTGAAATAATTATAAAAAATCAAAATGGAATAGCCTTTTCAAAAAAATATACTATAAATAAAAGTAATATAATCAAGACAGTTTTTATAAATGAAAAAAAATATATTAAAACTAGGATTTTGATAAATAAAAAATTTAATCCAGATTATTATGATTTTATTTTAAAAGTTGATGATAAATTTTATCAAAGCCTTTTTATTATTGCACCTATCAAGGCATATACCCCAAAATTTATAAAAGATAAAAAGAAAATTTCTGGTATTGCAACTCAGCTCTATGCTCTTTCATCAAAAAATTCCCAAGGCATTGGTGATTTTTCATCCCTTTCAGATATTATAAAATTTGCATCTAAAAATGGATTGGATATAGTTGGAGTTAATCCTCTTGGGGCAATGGGATCCGATGGCAAAGAATTTTCTCCATACCGTCTTTTAAACAGGAAATATATAAATTATATCTATCTTGATTTAACAAAAATTATTGATTATAAAAAATCACCAGAGGTTCAAAAATATATTTCTTCTAAAAATTATGAATCTATTTTAAAGCAAGTTCAAAACTCCAAATATGTTGATTATAAAAATGTATTTAAGTTAAAAATGACAATCCTTGAAAAAATGTATGATTATTTTAAAAAAGAAGATTTGAAAAAAAACACACCTAGGGCAAAATCATATTTAAAATTTATAAAAGAAGAGGGGGTTGATTTAGAAAATTTATGCTTTTTTGAATCTGTATATGAAAAATCAAAAAAAGATTTTAAATCATTCCCATCTGAAAAATTAAAATTAAAACACAGAAAAAGAATTTTATTTTATGCATATTTGCATTGGCTTTCTCATATAGAAATTTTAAAACTAAAAAATTTATGCCAGAAATTAAAAATGAAAATTGGTCTTTATATTGACATTCCTGTTGGTGCTTCTTCAATAGGAGAAGAGGTATTTTCTCATCCTAATATTTTTGCCACATCAATGAGTATTGGCGCCCCTCCCGATAGCATAAGAAGAAAAGGTCAAAATTGGGGTTTGACACCTCCTATTCCTCATCATATGAAATTAACAAATTATTCAAATTTTATTTCTGAGGTTAAGGCAAACATGAAATATGCAGGTGCAATAAGGATTGATCATGCATTTTTACTTCAAAGACTTTTCTGGATAAATAAAAAAGGAATAGGGACATATATAAATTATGATTTAAAAGAAATGATGGCAATAATAACACTTGAAAGTCATAAAAATAAATGTCTAGTCATTGGTGAAGATTTGGGAAATCCTCCACAAGGTTTTTCTGAAACAATAAATAAACATTTAATTTTTTCAAACAAAGTTATGTGTATTGATAAATCAGGAAAAGATAGTTTTACTGATCCACAAAAATACCCTTATTTTTCTTTGTGCCAAACAAGCACACATGATCACGCAACAGGTTTAGGTTTTTGGAATGCAGAAGATATAAAAATTAATAAAATTTGTAATAATATAAAAGGAAAAGATTATAAAAATAAATTAACATTAAGAGAGGCAGAAAAAAAATCTCTTATAAAAATGATTATAAAAAACAAGTCATTTTTTGAAAATGAAAAAGAAATTTTAAATGGAAAAAATATTTCTTATTCATTAAGCCTTTTAAGTGCAAAATCAAAAAGCGCAATTTATCTTGTTCGTATAGAAGATTTATATTCGCAAATTGAAATGCAAAATGTTCCAGGCACAAACAATGAATACCTAAATTGGCAAATAAAAATCAAAGAAAAAACAGATAAAATAAAAGATAATAAAACCATTACAAAATTTATAAAAATTTTAAATAAAATTAGAAATTAAATTATTTATTTCCATCTTTAAATTGCATGTTGTAAAGCTTTGCATATGAACCTTTTTTTGAAAGAAGTTCTTTATGATTTCCATTTTCAACAACTTCACCATTTTCAACAACATAAATTATATCTGCATTTTTAATAGTTGAAAGTCTGTGCGCAATAACAACAGTTGTTCTGTTTTTCATTAAATTATCAAGCGCATTTTGAACTTCAAATTCTGATTCTGTATCAAGAGCAGATGTTGCCTCATCAAGAAGAAGTATAGGAGCATTTTTAATAATAGCCCTTGCAATTGATATTCTTTGTTTTTGCCCACCAGAAAGTCTTACGCCTTTTTCTCCAACTTTTGTTTCATATCCTTCTTTCATATGAGAAATAAATTTATATGCATTTGCAAGCTTTGACGCCTCAAAAATTTCCTCATCAGTTACACTATGAAATTTTTCTTCCCCCTTACCATATGCAATATTATTTTTAATAGTATCATCAAAAAGTATGATTTCTTGACTTACAAGAGATGTATTTTCACGCAAAGATTTTTGAGTAATAGATTTTATATCTTTTCCATCAATTAAAATTTTGCCATTTGAAATTTCAAAAAATCTTGGTATCAAATTTGCAATTGTGGACTTTCCGCCGCCACTTGGCCCAACAAGAGCAACCGTTTTACCATGTGGAATTTTTATATTTATATTTTTAAGTACAGGCTTTCCTTTTTCATATTCAAAAGAAACATTTTTAAATTCTATATCGCCTTTTACATTTTTAATATCAATTGCATTCTTGCTATCTTGTATTGCTGGTTTTGTATCAATTATTTCATAAACTCTTTCCGCACTTACAATTGCTGCTTGTAAATTTACACGAAAATGAATTAATGATTTTAAAGGTTTGTAAACAGAAACCCAAGCCCCAAGAAAAGTCACAAACCCGCCAGTTGTAAGATGCCCCTGTGCAATTTGCCATCCACCAAACACAATAATGCCTGCCATTATAACACCTGATAAACTTTCTATAATAGGAGTTGCCAAAGCAGTAGTTTTAACACCTCTTATTGATAAATTAAACATTTTTGAAAGGATAGAATTTATTCTTGTTTCTTCATGTTTTTCCATACAATATGATTTTATTATTTTTACATTTTGAAGTGATTCGGAAAGCCCAGTTACAAAATTTGCACCTTCTTGAGTATTTTCTTTTGATATAATTTTTACTTTTCTTGAAATTATTCCAATTAAAACTGCACCAATTGGAAAAAACACAAAAACAACTAAAACCATTTGCCATGAATAATAAATCATTAATCCAAACATAGATATGCAAGTTATTAAATCTTTAAATACTCTTGTAATAAAATTAATTGAAATATTTGTAATTGCATTACAATCACTTATAATTCTTGCAAGCATTTGCCCACTTGAATTTTTATTAAAATAAGCCATATCCAAAGATATAAGATGAGTAAAAACTTTTTGCTGTATTGATTGAATTGTTTTTGTGCTTATTTTTGAAAGTATAAGTGTTTGTGCAAAATAAAACCATCCTTTTACAAAATAAAGCCCAACAATTTGCATACAAAGCATCATTAAAACTTTTTCATCATGAGCTATAAAACCTTTATCAAAAATTGGTTTCAAAAGAGAAACAGAGTAAGCCTCAGTCAAAGCAGTAAGAGATGTAATAACCATCGCACCAATCAAAGCCCATATATATTTTTTTGTGTGTTCACGCCAAATTCTTTTTAATATTGTAAAATTTATTTTTGCGTGATTTTCTTTTTTCTTTTTAAAAACCATATTTAATCTTCTTTCTTTTCAGTTTTTTTAGTTTTTTTTATGCTAAGTGGTACAGAAGAATTTCTTATCAAAGGATTCAAAACTTCATCATTTTTCTTTTTGATTTCAAACTTACCACCTTTTACAATTGCACGAACTTCATCACCTGTTAATGTTTCAAATTCTAAAAGAGCTTTTGCAATTTTTTCAACTTTTGCTTTGTTTTTAATAATAGTTGTTTTTGCAAGCTTATAACCTTCTTCTACCATTTTTTGAACTTCTGCATCAATTTTTTTTGCTGTATCAGGTGATATAGAATATTCTTCATCATACCCATAATAAACAGTTCCAAGAGATTCGTTTAATCCCCATTCTGTAATTGAACGTCTTGCATAATTTGTAGCCATTCTTATATCGCTACTTGCACCAGTTGTAATTTTATCTTTACCAAAGAAAATTTCCTCAGCAACTCTTCCTGCCATTGCAACTGCGATATCAGATTTAATTTCAGTAATATTCACACTTATTTTATCACGTTCAGGAAGTCTTTGAACCATACCCAAAGCTCTTCCTCTTGGTATTATTGTTGCTTTATGTATAGGATCAACCTCAGGAAGAACAACAGCAGTAAAAGCATGTGCAGCTTCGTGATATGCTGTCATTTTAAGCTCATCAGCAGACATAGTTTTTGATTTTTTTTCTGCACCCATAAGGATTTTATCCCTTGCAAATTCAAAATCTGAATCTGTGATTTTTTTTCTGTTTTTTCTTGCCGCAATTAACGCTGCTTCATTTACTAAGTTTGCAAGATCAGCTCCACTAAATCCAGGAGTTCCTCTTGCCACAGAAAGAGGGCTTACACTTGAAAGTATATTTACTTCATTCATATATTTTTGAAGTATTGCTTCTCTTCCTTTTAAATCAGGAAGATCAATAAATACCTGTCTGTCAAATCTGCCTGGTCTTAAAAGAGCATTATCAAGAACATCCACACGGTTTGTTGCCGCAATAATAATCACACCTTTGTTAACAGCAAATCCATCCATTTCAACAAGAAGTTGATTAAGCGTTTGTTCTCTTTCATCATTTCCGCCACCATAACCTGATCCACGGTGTCTTCCAACTGCATCAATTTCATCAATAAAAACAAGACAAGGAGCATTTTTAGTCGCCTGTTCAAAAAGGCTTCTTACTCTGCTTGCACCAACACCCACAAACATTTCAACAAATTCTGAACCTGATGTTAAAAGAAAAGGAACACCAGCTTCACCTGCAATTGCTTTTGCAAGTAAAGTTTTACCAGTTCCAGGAGGCCCAACAAGCAAAACGCCTTTTGGAATTTTTGCACCAAGCCTTGAATATTTTTTTGGATCTCTTAAAAAATCAACAATTTCACTTACATCTTGTTTTGCTTCATCTATACCTAATACGTCTGTAAATCTTATGTCTTGCATATCAGGAGTAAACATTTTTATTGCTTGTTTTCCAATTCCAAATTTGTCACCTTTCATCCCTTTAAGCATAATAACAAGAAAAGCTACCCATAAAAAAAGTGCTAAAATTTCAACAATACCAATAAATGTTCCAAATCCAGAAGATGAAGATTTGCTTTCAGTTATATCAACACTTGTTGGAATATTATTTTTATCCAATGTTTTCATAACATCTTCGGTAATAATTACATTTGATGTAAATTCTTCTGATTTTATATCTTTTCCGTCAGGGTCTTTAATAGGTTTTAATTTACCTTCAATTTTATCGCCTTTTATAACAACAGATTCTATTTTTTTATCTTTTACATTTTTCAAAAAATCAGAAAAAATAATTTCATTTTTAACTGTTTTTTCATCAACTTTTGTATCATTTCTAAAAATAAGAGAAACAAGCATAATAATTAAAATTATAACATACCAATTTTTCCAGTTTTTAAACATTTTATTTTATACTCCTTATTAAATTTTTAATCGAAAATATATTAACTTATTAATTTCTTTTTGGAAAGAGTTTTTTTAATCCTTCCTATTTCTTTTTCCAATACAATATTGTCATATTTGTCAGATGAGATTTTAATCTTTGAAAGAGTTATTCCTTTTTTCAAAGTTTTATTTTTTATCTTATCTAAGACAATTTCCAAACTTTCAAACCTTGGTGGATATTTTGCTTTTGAAAAGCTTTGAATAATACTTGCAATTGCTCTTAAAGAAACCTCATCCGGATAGGATATAAATTTATCTCTTTGTATTTTTATATTTTCTTTTTCTTTTGTAACGGATTCTTTTACAAGCCTTTCTACAAAAAATTCAATTGCATCTCTTGTTCTTGCCATATTATTCATAGTCTTTAAAAGCCTGTCATTTGAAAACTCAAGCTCATCAATTAATTTTTTAAGTTTTCTTATTCTAACCCTTTTATATTTTTTATCTTTATTACTTGGATCTTCCACCCATTTTTGTTTTTGTTTTTTAAGGTAATATTTAATTTCATCTTTTGTAAAAACAAGCATAGGTCTTATAAGATTAATTGAATTTTTTTTAAATATTTCTGGCATAGCAGATAATCCATAAACCCCGCTTCCTCTGGAAAGGTTTAAAAAGAAAGTTTCTCTTTGTTCATCCATATTATGCCCAAGCAAAAGATATTCTATTTTATTTTTTTTCATATAATCAAAAATTAATTCATAACGATATTCGCGTGCAATTGCTTCTATATTTGATTTCGGAACATTTCCTTTGTATTCCAAAATTTCGTGTTTAATAGAATATTTTGATAACCATTTATTTACTTTTAAAGCCTCTTTTCCTGCCTCACGTCTTAAGTTGTGGTTAACTGTCAAAGCAGTCATTTCAATATTATGTTTTTTTGCAAAACCACAAGTAAGAAGACAAAGAGCCATGCTATCGCTTCCACCACTTACCGCCACAGCAATTTTTTTTGGTGTTTTTTTTAAAATCTCAATAAGATTTTTATCAAAAATATTTTGTGTAATCATATTATAAATATAGTATTTGAAAGACTATATGTCAACCCTATCAATATGAATAGGTTTTTTAAAAATTTTTTCTGCTTGTTCATTATAACTATTTGTTAAATCAGTTACTTCAAAAACATATTCAGAATTTTTTGAAAGATCTTTTTCAACTTCAGGATGTCTTTCAAGATAATTTATAAGAGATGTTGGTATAAATTCATCTTGTGATATTATATCAATATCTTTGCCAAGTATTTTTTTCATTTCATCTTTTATAACATCTTTGTAATGAGGGTAATGTGTACATCCAAGTATCATAGCATCCAAATTTATCCCTTGAAATTTTTCAATATAATTTGCTACTACAGGCGATGCAAGCTTATCTTCATTATTTTCAATTAAATGAACAAGAAGAGGAGCAGGTTGCGAATGTAAATATATATCAGGATTTATTTTTCAAAGTTCTTGACAGTAAACGTCTGATGCAACTGTTCCATTTGTAGCAAGCAAACCAACAGAAGAATAATTTTTTTTAAT
>CAYJFW010000008.1:0-12603 GCA_964369895.1 uncultured Bacteroidales bacterium | reverse complement strand
ATACTGTTTTCTTTTTATATAATCAAATTTATGAAAAATAATAAGAAAATTTTTATAATTGCAGGCGAAGTATCAGGAGATATTCTTGGGGCTGATTTGATGAATGCAATTCATAAACAAGATAAATCTATTTCTTTTTACGGTGTGGGCGGTGAAGAAATGGAAAAATTTCCTGGTTTCACATCTCTTTTCGATATAAAAGATATTTCTGTTATGGGTTTGGTTGAAGTTTTAAAACGAATCTTTTTACTTAAAAAACTTATTAAACAAACATCAAATGAAATTTTAAAAATTAAACCTGATATGGTTATTACAATTGATGCTCCGGGATTTAATAAAGCAGTTGTAAAAACGGTTAAGAAAAAACTTCCTAATACAAAATTTGTTCATTATGTTGCACCACAAGTTTGGGCATGGAAAGAAGAACGTGCAAAAACCATTTCAAAAATTTTTGATTATCTTCTTTGTCTTTTCCCATTTGAACCATCTTATTTTGAAAAATATGGACTTAAAACTTTTGTTGTTGGGCATACCGCTGTGCAAAATGTTAAAGGGGATAAAAAACGTTTTCTTAAAAAACATAATCTTAATGTAAATGATGTTATTATAACAATTCTTCCAGGAACAAGAGACCAGATGATTGATAGGCTTATTCCTGTTTATACTGATGTTGTGGATGAACTTTATGATAAAATAAAAAATTTAAAAATTGTTATCCCAACAACAAAGGGATTAAGATTTACAATATTAGAAAAAACAAAACATTGGAAAAGAGAGCCTATTATAATAACAGATAAAAACGATAGATATGATGCATTTGACGCATCAAGTCTCAGCATTGCTATATCTGGAACATCTGTGTTGGAACTTGGGATTGCTGGAACGCCTACTATTGTTTGTTATAAGGTTTCACCTATTACATATTTTATTGCGACAAAGTTTGTAAAGATTAAAAATGTTTCGCTTCCAAATATTATTATGAAAAAACAAATTTTTAATGAACTTATTCAAGAAAATTGTACACCTGAAAATATAATTGATGAGGTATTAAAAATTTTGGAAAACAAAAAATACAAAGACAATATGATTTCCAATTTAAAAGAATTTAATAAAAAAGTATCAACAGATTTCAAAGAAGCTCCAAGTGATAAGGCTGCAAAAGCTGTTATTCAAATACTTAATACAAAAAAATAAATTAGTAATTAGAATAGATTTTATAAATCTGAAATTGCGAGCAAGCCTACACCTATCATTCCTGCATTATTAGCTGTTGTTGCAATTTTTACAGCTACATTACTTCCTATTGTTTCACCATTTATCATATTTTGTAATTTTTGTGGATTAATAAATTCACACATACCACCAGAAATTACTATACAATCAGGCGATAAAATATTAGTAAGAGAAATAAGCCCAATCCCTATATAATCAAGCCACTGTTTAAAAACTTTTTTTGAAAATAAATCATCTTCTTTCAAAGCATTTATTATATCATATGTTGTAATATTTTGGGGATTGATTTTTTTTAAGATACTTGAGCTATATTCAGAATAATTTTTAATTCCAAATAAGCAGCAGTTTTTTAAACCTGTCCCTGAAGCATAAGCTTCCCAACTGTTGCTATTTTCTTTCCCGCTCACATCTTTTAATATGCGCATACGACCAATTTCTAAAGCATTACCTGTTGCACCTCGGTAAAGATTACCATTATAAATAAGGCCGCCACCTATACCGGTTCCAATTGTTACCATTAACATATTTGTTGAGCCAATACCTGATCCTATTTTATATTCTGCATAAGCTGCACAATTGGCATCATTTTCAACAAAGACTTTTTTTTCACTTAATGATGAAAAATCTATCTCAGAAAGTTCCAAAGGCAAATTATGTGTAGGACTTGAAATTCTTGTATTTTCTAAGTTTACACCACCAGCTATAGACAGTCCAACCACATCAAAACCACCCTTTTCATTTATTATGTTTTTTAATAAATTATATATTTCATCTTTTGTTTTTGGGGTTTGTGTTTTTTGTATACTTGATAAAATTTCACCTGTTTCTGAAATTATGGCTGAACAAATTTTTGTTCCACCTATGTCTATTCCTAATGCATTTTTTACTGTCATAATCTCTCTCTTAAATTATATTTTTAATAAATTTTCGTATAGATAAATAATACTATATACTCATAAAAAATCAAGGTTTAGATTTAAATTCAAACACTTAAAACAAAAAAAAGAAATAAAAAGCTTGCAATTTGCAAATAGACGTGTATTATAACCCCTATCTTTTAGAAACGCGGGATAGAGCAGTCTGGTAGCTCGCAAGGCTCATAACCTTGAGGTCAGTGGTTCAAATCCACTTCCCGCAACCAATTTTCCCTTTACTTAACCACCCTCTCAAAACATTACTATGCTTATAAATTAATAACTAACACCGCTATTTGATTAAATATTTTTTTATATATTTGACTCTTTTTCTTTTACCCCATAGAATTATTTCTTATTAACAGTAACAATAAGGAAATAGTTATGGAACATATAAAATTAAAAGAAAAGCTTATAAGTTTTAAACCGTTTGATGAAGAAGAAGCAAAGGATTTAAAATCCTTTATTGAGTTTTTAGATGAATTTCAGGATAATGTTTGGACAAGAGATAATGAAGTTGGTCATATTTCATCTTCGGCTTGGGTTGTTAATAAAGAAAGAACAAAAGTTTTAATGGCATATCATAATATTTATGACAGCTTTGCTTGGCTTGGCGGACATGCGGATGGCGATAAAGATCTTCTTTATGTTGCATTAAAAGAAACAGGTGAAGAAAGCGGACTTAAAAACATAAAACCTATTTTGGAAGAGTTTTTTGATGTTACTGCTGGTGTTGTTGAAGAACATGTAAGAAAAGGTAAAGTTGTTCCAACACACAAACATTACAATGTGACTTATCTTATTGAAGGGGATGAAAACGAATCTCTTCAAATTGCAGAAGAAGAAAACTCTGCACTTAAATGGATTGAATTTGATGATATTTCAAAACTTGTAAAAGAAGAGCATATGAAACCAATTTATCAAAGATTGACTGAGAAAGTAAAACTTACAAGATAAAAAAATATCCCCTTTAAAATTTAAGGGGATTTTTTATATTTGACAGATAAAATTGAAAATTATATAATACAGATATAAAGATAAAAAATTTAACAACCAAAAAGGGGGCAAAAATGAGAAAAGTTTATCTTAAAAAATTATTTCAACTTATATTTTTCATAAAAGCCAACCCTAATCTTGAAACAATTGAAAAAGCTTATAATCTTGCAATTGAAGAAAAAAATGATGATATGATAAAATTTTTATCAAGAATGTTAGCTGAGAAAAAAATAGAAGAAGAAAAGAAAAAGAGAAAGAAAAACAAAGAAAAAGATGAAATGGAATTTGAAGAAATTATAATTCAAGAATTACAAAAAGAAGAAGCAAAAAAATATAAAAATAATAAAAACATCTTAAAAGTTGCAAAATTAAGATTGGATAAGCAAAAATCTGCTTAAAACTTCATATTTGACTTTTAAAAAAAATCTCTGTATCTTCCTTTTAAAAACAGGAGAAAAAAATGTCAAATAGTTATGAAAGAAATCAAAAAGACACAAGGCCGTGGGGTACATGGGAAGTTATTGACGCAGGAAATGGTTTTTGCGTAAAAAAAATTACAGTTAACCCTGGCGCAAAACTTTCACTTCAACTTCATCATCACAGGAGCGAGCATTGGATTATTGTAAAAGGCGAAGCAGAAGTTAGGCTTGGTGATGAAATATTTACAAAAAAACAAAATGATCATATTTTTATTGAAAAAGAAGTTGTGCATTTAATTGAAAATAAATCAAATAAAGTTGTTGAATTTATTGAAATACAAGCAGGTGATACATTAGATGAAAATGACATTGTTCGTTTAGAAGATATATACGGAAGAGTTTAAAAAAAGAGGCATAAGCCTCTTTAGTTTTATTTTAGATATTTAATTTATTCAATCAAGAATCCATCTTTTTTAAGTTTTTTTTCATCATTAGTTTTGTTTACCAAATAAAAAACAAGTGATAAAATATTTATAACTAATAATGATATAAGGAGCTTTGCCAAAAGTTTTCCTGTTATCAAATCAGTCCATATAAATATTAAAACTAGAAACCCAGCAATGCTTGATAAAAATAAAGTTATCATTTTTAATAAAGACATTATTTTTTATTCCTTTCCAAAATGAAAACAAGTGTTTCACGTGTGAAAAATAAAAATGTTCTGCGAAGTTCTTTTTCCATTGTTTTAACTTCCCAACCTTCACTTGCATAAGCATTTAATGCTTCTGTTAACTTAGCTGGGTTTACTTTTCCTGATGCAAGGAAGATGCTGCTAAATAAACCTTCTGCGTATAATACAACTTTATATTCTTTCATTTTTATATCCTTTCTTTATTTTTTAAGGGAAAAATGGACCTGTCGGTTCATTTTTATATCCTTTCTTTGTTTATTGTTATTTTTTTTCTGTTGCCTTGAAATTAACACCTCTTGAAAGTATGCCAATCATAAGTGCAAACATTATATAGCTTATCAAGCTTTCAAAAATAATTGCAATTCTTCCAAGTGGAGAAAGAGGAGCAAAATCACCAAATCCAAGAGTTGTCATTGTAACAACTGTAAAATAAAGCGAATCTATTATACCTGACAAACCTTCTGCAAAATTAAAAGCTGGTTTTGTTCCTAATATTGTATGCGAAATAAAAAGAGAATAATTTATAACTGTAAATGTAATTATTAAATTTATAAAAAATGAGAAAAATTCACCCACATCCCTTGATGATGCAATATTATGAGGAGCCATAAGCTTTTTAATTTTTTTTGTAAATGATTTTATATTATGTACTGTTATATATATTATAAAAATAGTAGTTAAAAACATAAATAATCTTGAAAGACCTGTAAATATTGAAATATAACCAGCAATAAATGCAGTAAAAAATATTTCTTTTAAATTTCTTTTTTGAATGATTAAGTTTTTATTTTCTGAAATATATTTCTTTTTTATAAAATATTTTGTTAAAGATAATACAATTATTGATGATATTATTGCATTAAAAAAAGGAATATAAAAATAAATGAATATTTTTAAGTTTTCTGGGCTAATCTTTGAAACTAAATTACTGACATAAGAACTTAAAACAAGCATACTTACAAAAAAAGATGCGTTAAAGCTGTTAAAAAAAACTTTGATAAAATTTTTCATTTATTCAACTCCCCATAATGCAGATTTTGGAATATATCCTTTAAACTGTCTTCCGCTGAAACTTGTTTTAACCTTACAAAAATCATTTTTACATCTATCTACTTCAAAAACTATACCTTTTGTTATGTTTGCACGAACATTTGATGAAAATCTTGAATTTTGATAAAGTTTAGTATCAAACTTAGAAGATGCAAATTTAGGCTTTCCAATATAATGTTTACTTACCCAACCTTGGAAACCATCCATACCTTCAACTTGGTACCAAGAATAATATTCATTTAAAATTTTAACCGGTTGTGGTGTTATTTGAAATATATATTTTACAGGATATTGTGTTCCAGGCCCTACCCTTGCATTAACATTATTATATCTTATTGATGCGAATCTTGGCAATGGTTTTCCTGATGATTTTCCATTTAATGCAAATGAAATGCTTGAATTTACAGATAAAAATAAGATTAAAAACCACGCAAACTTCATCGAATCCCCCTTGATTAAGAATATTATAACATATAATTTTTAAATTTTTACTTTTTTTTATGGAAAAATAAAATTTTTATGTTATAAATACTGTCAACCAAACCAATAAAATGCGGATGTGGCGAAATTGGCAGACGCGATAGACTTAGGATCTATTGCCGCAAGGCGTGGGGGTTCAAGTCCCTTCATCCGCACCATTTTAAAAAAGAATCTAACCTAATCGGGAAATAAAAAATGCAACCAATAAAAGAAAAAATTAAAGGTATCAAATATGAATTGTCATTTGAAATACCTGTAAATGAATTTGAACAAAAATTAACATCTCAGTTAGAAGAATTTGCAAAAGACCATCAAGAAAAAGGTTTTAGAAAAGGCAAAGTACCAATGGATGTTATTAAATCAAAATACGAAGGTCATTTTATAAGTGATGTTATTAATTCTTCTATTAATGATACTTTGATGGCTTATTTCAAAGAAAAAAATATAAATCCTGCAACTTCACCTGAAGTAAAAGTTGATAGTTTTGTAAGAGGTGAAGCTTTGAAATTTTCTGCTGATTTTGAAATTATCCCACAAATTAAAGATATTGATTTTTCAAAAATTACTGTTGAAAAAAAGATTGCAGAAGCAACTGATAAAGAAGTAAGCGAATCTATTAAAAATATTGCAGAATCAAGATATTCTTTTGAAGAAGTAACAGAAGATAGAAAAACAAAAAAAGGTGATATAGTTGATATTAACTTTGTTGGATCTGTTGATGGTGTTGAATTTGATGGTGGAAAAGGTGACAATTATCCTTTAGAACTTGGTTCAAACTCTTTTATTCCTGGATTTGAAGATCAATTGATTGGAAAATCAAAAGGTGATGATGTTGATGTAAATGTAAAATTTCCAAAAGATTATGGTCATGAAAAATTAGCTGACAAAGATGCTCTTTTCAAAGTTAAAATTAACACAATTAAAGAAAAGAAAGTTCCTGAAATAGATGATAAACTAGCAGTTGAACTTAAAAGAAAAGATTTAGCTGATTTAAAATCTTATGTAAAAGAATTATTAGAACAAAATTATGAACAAGCATCTAAAAATCTTATGAAAGATGAAGTTTTAGATAAACTTGCAGAAGAAAAAATTGAAGTTCCAGAATCTCTTTTAAATCAAGAAGTTGAATATATGTTTGCTCAGTTCAAACATACAAATCCTGCTGAAAAAATGGATGAAAAAGCTGAAGCTAAGAAAAAAGAAGAGCTTAAGAAACAAGCGACATCACGTGTTAAACTTGGTCTTATTTTAGCAGATATTGGAGCAAAAGAAAAAATTAAAATTGATGAAAACGAAATACAACAAGCTGTTATGAATGAAGCAATGCGTTATCCACAACAAGCAGGTCAAGTATTTGAATATTATTCAAAAAATCCACAAGCTACAGAAGCTTTAAAAGCAGGTATTTTTGAAGATAAAGTTTTAGATATTGTTCTTTCAAAAGTTAAAACAAAAGAAAAAAAAGTAGCTGTTTCAGAATTAACAAAAGAGAAAAAATAATTTATAACTATGTATTTGAATGATGTAGAATATTACAAAGACCCAAGGACTGGAATAAAAAAAGAAGAAACTATTCCAGCTTGTGAGTTTTGTTCTTTAAATTCCGAATCTTGTAAATTATCAGAATCTTGCCAGATACAAAAAAAAATAAATGCAACAATACCAAAATTTAGTTATGGTGATAGCCATGGTATGAAAATGGATATAATTAAAAAATATTTTTATACTCCAAAAGCTAGAGGATATTAAAATGATTCATGTTAAAGAACCAAATGCAATACAAAAACACATGAGCTCTTTGCAAACAAAAGTAGTTTATAAACCTGCTTTTTATGTTGATGCAAAAACAAAAATTGTAAAATCTCCAGATATTCATAAATGTGAAGATTGTAAAAAATATCATGAATGGAGAACTAAACGAGCATGTAAAAAATCTTGCAGTATAGAAGATACTTGCAAAGCAATAAATCCAGATTTACACGTTTCTTCTATAATGAAACTTAGAAATATGCATATAAGAGAACAAGCTTTAAGAGGATAATTACAAAATATTTAAAATATTTCTTGCTTTTGTAAATGTTTTTGAAATAGAATAATTACATTAAATAAAGAAGGAGATAAATATGTATATTACTATATCAAAAGCAAACTTAGCAAAAACACTTTCACATCTTCACAGAATTGTTGAAAAAAAATCAACTATTCCTGTGCTTTCAAATATTAAAATAGAAGCAGATGCAGATTTAAAATTTACTGCAACAAATACTGATTTAGAAATAATTGAAAAAGTTGATGGAAACGTTAATGAAAAAGGTTCAATTACAATTCCTGCACATGTTTTAAATGATATAGTTAGAAAATTACCAGATCAAGATGTTGAACTTAAAACATCAAGTGACGAATCTAATATTATTATAAAATCTGGAAATTCTGAATTTACACTTCCTACACTTCCTGCAAGTGATTTTCCTGTGATGACAACTTCATCTATGCCTTTTAAATTTAAACTTGCATGTGATGATTTAATAAAACTTATTGATAAAACAAAATTTGCTGTATCAACAGAAGAAACAAGATATTTTTTAAATGGTATTTATTTTCATACTCTTGAAAAAGATGGAAAAGAGCTTCTTCGTGCTGTTGCAACAGATGGTCACAGACTTGCAAGACAAGATGTTAAAAGCCCAGAAGGCGCAAAAGGAATGCCAAGCATTATTATCCCAAGACGTGTTATTGCTGAACTTCGCTCTTTATTAGATGATACATCAGATGATATAACAATTGAAACAAGTGAAGCAAAAGCAAGATTTTCATTTGGAAATGCAACTATAACTTCAAGACTTATTGATGGGAAATTCCCTGATTATGAAAAAGTTATTCCAACATCAAATGATAAAGAAATGGAAGTTGATTGTAAAATGTTTAGCGAAGCTGTTGACCGTGTTTCATCTGTTTCTTATGAAAAATCAAAAGCTATAAAACTTAAACTTGGAAAATCAAAATTAACTCTTCTTGCATCAACACCTGATTCAGGAAGTGCTGTTGAAGATTTAGAAGTTCAATATGATAGCGATGCAATGGAAATTGGTTTTAATTCAAGATATATTCTTGATATTGCAGATCAAATTGAAGGTAAATTTGTAAAATTTATTATAAGTGATCCTTCTTCTCCTGCAATATTAACAGAACTTGATGATGCATCGACTATATATGTTCTTATGCCTATGAGAATATAGTTTTTTAAAATTTTATTTATGCTCCCCTTATGGGGAGTTTTTTAATATATTTTTAGTATTTCCCTTGCAAAATTTATAAAGATTTTGTAACATTTAGCAAGTTGTTTAATTATTTTAGGAGTATTAATAATGAAAATTTCAAAATTACGATTTTTTTCTATTTTAACAGTTGTAGTTATGTCAGTTATAATTGCAATTCCAACATTTGTAAGTGAAGAGACAAGAAAAAATCTTCCTTCTTTTTTACAAGGCGATCCTATTTCTCTTGGTCTTGATTTAAAAGGTGGTGCATACATTCTTTTGGAAGCAGATATTGACGAAGTTATAAAAGAAAAAAATTCTCAAATAAAAGATATTGTTAGAAAACAATTAAGAGGAAATAGAGAAGATGACTTAAAAATGATACCTTATTCAAATTTAATGAGCAGTTCAAATTTTACAACTGTTACAATTAAAGATATTGATAATGTTGATGATGCGATTAGCAGAATTGAAAAAGCTACACAAAATGAAGTAACAATAGATGAAGACGGTGGAAAAATAACTATATATTATACAGATGATATTATTAAACAAATTAAATCTGATGTTCTTAATAACTCTATTGAAATTGTAAGACGTAGGGTTGATAGTTTAGGTAATAAAGAACCAAGCATTCAAAAACAAGGCGATAATAGAATTATGGTTCAACTTCCTGGCGTTGATAATCCTGAAAGAGTAAAAGAACTTATTGGAAAGACAGCAAAAATGTCATTCCATTTAGTTGATGAAGCAGCAATGTCAACAGGAGATACTGGAATTGATAATCAAGTAATTGATGGTGTTATTATTAAAAAACCTGTTGCAGTTAGTGGTGAAAATTTAACAGATTCAAGAGTTACATATGATCAAAATGGAATGCCTGCTGTTACAACTACTTTTAATTCTGTTGGAGCAAGAGCTTTTTCAAAATTAACAAGTGAAAATGTTGGTAACAGATTTGCAATTGTTTTGGATGGAAAAATATTATCTGCACCTGTTATACAAGAAGCAATTACAGGTGGGCATGGTCAAATCACAGGTGGTTTTACACTTGAACAAGCAAACGATTTATCAACTATGCTTAGATCTGGTGCTCTTCCTTGTGAATTAACAGTTATAGAAGAAAGAACTGTTGGTGCTGGACTTGGTGCTGATTCAATTGAACAAGGAAGTTTTGCAAGTATACTTGGCCTTATTCTTGTTCTTGTGTTTATGTTTGTTACTTATGGAACACTTGGAATTTTTTCTGATATAGTTTTAACACTTAATATTGTTCTTATTTTTGCTGGACTTGCTTTGACTGGTGCTACATTAACTCTTCCTGGTATTGCAGGTATTGCACTTAATATTGGTATGGCAGTTGATGCAAACATTCTTATTTTCGAAAGAATGAGAGAAGAAACAAGAAATGGAATGAGCCCTATAAAAGCAATTAACGAAGGTTTTTCAAATGCAATGTCTGCGATACTTGATTCAAATATTACAACACTTGCATCTGCTTTGATTATGTTTGAATTTGGAAGTGGTCCAATTAAAGGTTTTGCAATAACTTTAAGTATGGGTATACTTGCTTCTCTTTTCACAAATATTACTTGTTTAAAATTCTTACTTGAACTTTGGGCAAAAATTGGAAAAACAAAAAAGATTGATTTATAAGAGGGATAAAAATGATTTTAACTGATTTAACTATTTCACAAGCAAAAGAAAAACTTTTAAAAAAAGAAATAACTTCTGTTGAGCTTACAAATGCATATATTTCAAATATGGAAAAATATGGGCATTTAAATGCATATGTAACAGAAACAGCTGAGCTTGCACTTGATATGGCAAAAAAATCTGATGAAAAAATTGCAAATGGAAATGCATCAGAATTAGAAGGCCTTCCTTTTGCGATAAAAGATTTATATTGTACAAAGGGTGTTAAAACAACTGCCAGTTCAAAAATGTTGGAAAATTTTATCCCTGAATATTCATCAACTGTATCACAACAACTTGAAGATGCAGGTATTGTTATGCTTGGAAAAACATCAATGGATGAATTTGCTATGGGTTCAACAAATCTGACTTCATATTTTGGTGAAGTAAAAAATCCATACACAAGAAATGGAGAAAGCTTAGTCCCTGGTGGTTCATCAGGTGGAAGTGTTGCTGCTGTTGCAAGTGGATGTGCGATTGCATCAACAGGAAGTGATACAGGTGGATCAATAAGACAACCAGCAAGTTTTACCGGCCTTGTAGGTATGAAACCAACATATGGTCGTGGATCAAGATATGGTATGGTTGCATTTTCATCATCACTTGATTGCCCAGGACCAATCACAAGAGATGTAAAAGACAGTGCAATATTTTTAAAAGTTATTTCAGGATTAGATCCAAAAGATCCTACTACATCCCCTATTCCTGTTCCTGATTATGAAAAAGTTTTGGGAGCTTCTATTCAAGGTTTAAAAATTGGTATACCTGAAGAATATAAAAGTGATAAATTAAATCCAGCAGTTCAAAAATTTTGGAATGATAGAGCAGAAGATTTAAGAAAATTAGGTGCAGAAGTTGTTGATATTTCACTTCCTCACACAAAATATTCTTTGCCTGTTTATTATATTATTGCACCTGCAGAAGCATCTTCGAATCTTTCAAGATATGATGGTGTAAAATATGGCTATAGAACAGATAAACCATTTAAATCCTTAGATGAAATGTATGAACTTACAAGAACAGAAGGTTTTGGAAAAGAAGTTAGAAAAAGGCTTCTTATTGGTTCAACAATTTTAACAGAAGAATTTTATGAAAGATCATATTTAAAAGCGTTGAAAACAAGAAGGCTTATTTGCGAGGATTTTGAAAAAGCTTTTGAAAAAGTAGATGTTATTTTAACTCCTTCTACAACTGGTGCTGCATTTTCAAAAAATGATGAATTATCACCTCTTGATATTTATTTAAATGATGTTTATACCGTTGGATCAAGTTTGGCTGGACTTCCTGCTATATCTGTTCCTGTTGGAAAAGACGAAAATGGACTTCCTTTGGGTCTTCAACTTATTGGCAAAAAATTTGATGAAGAAACAGTGTTTAAATTTGCACACCACCTTGAACTTGTTTCAAATTTTGATAATAAACCTTCAACTGTTATGGAAAAATAAAATGGTATATACAATAAAAGGAAAAAATAAAGAATATGAACTTAATATTGGGCTTGAAATTCATTGTCAAATAATAAGCCAGTCAAAATTATTTTCTCGAAGCTCTGCTAAGTTTGGTGGTGCTCCTAATACTCATGTTTCATTTTTTGATTCTGGTTTTCCGGGACAACTTCCTCTTGTTAACAAATATTGTGTTGAACAAGCAATTAAAACAGGACTTGGGCTTAATGCAACAATAAATAAAGTTTCTGTTTTTGATAGAAAGCATTATTTTTATGCTGATCTTCCAACTGGATATCAAATAACACAACAATTTAATCCTATTGTAAGTGATGGTTATTTAGAAATAAATGATATTGATGGAAACATAAAAAAAATTCGTATTGAAAAATTACATATTGAACAAGATGCAGGAAAATTAGT
>CAYJFW010000007.1:6872-13119 GCA_964369895.1 uncultured Bacteroidales bacterium | reverse complement strand
TGGTGGATTTGTAAATATAGAAAACACTTTACCTCTTCCTGGTATCCAATGGGATATGAATATTAATAAGGCTCAAGCAGCAAAATTTGGTGTAAGCATTTCTTCAATAGGAAGTATCGTTCAAATGATGACACGTGGTGCAATTGTTTCAAGCTATATGCCAACAGATAGTGATGAAGAACTTGATATTGTTGTAAGGTTCCCACCAAAATTCCGCGCACTTGAAATGATTGATAACCTTTATGTTGTAACATCATCTGGCTCATCTGTTCCTATATCAACATTTGTAAGCATTACTCCAAGCACAAAAGTTAATATGGTACAACGTATTGATGGAAAAAGAGTATTAAGAGTTTCATCAGATGTTCAAGCAGGACACTTTGCAGCAGAAAAAATTGCAGCTTTGAAAAAATATCAACTTGATAACCCACAACCAAACAAAGTTGTTATAACATACAAAGGTGAAGACGAAGACAGTAAAGAAAATACTGCATTCCTTGGAAGCGCATTCTTAATCGCAATATTCTTTATGGGATTTGTGTTATTATTACAATTCAACAGCTTCTATTCAACATTTTTAATATTGTTCTCTGTACTGCTTTCAACAATTGGTGTTGTTCTTGGACTTGTGATAATGCGCGATCCATTCTCAATCGTTATGACTGGGCTTGCTATTGTATCCTTGGCCGGAATTGTTGTTAATAACAATATTGTGTTGATTGACGCATTTAATGAAATAAAACACAAGGTTTCTGATCCATTTGATGCAGTTGTTAAAACAGGCCTTCAAAGACTTCGTCCTGTTTACCTTACAACTGTAACAACTATTCTTGGACTTCTTCCAATGGCAATGAAGTTAAATATAGACTTTGTTAATGCAAACATAACAATGGGCGCACCATCAATGGATATGTGGTCAGCCTTTTCAAAATCAATTATGTTCGGTCTTGCATTTGCAACTATTTTAACACTTGTTGTAACACCTTGTATGATACTTGTAGGAGTTCATATGAGAGAAAAGTTCAACAACTGGATAAAAAGAAAATTCAGTAAAAACGAATTTGAACCAGAAACAAACGAAATAATAATCGAAGAAAATAACTAAAAATCTCCCCCACCCGGGGGATTTTTATAACAAAACATTTATAAAATATTTGACAAAATAAAAATAAAGTCATATATTTTATTTATGAACGGTAAAACGATTCTAAAATCAAATAAAAAAGAAAAAGGAAAAAAATGAATAACATAGCAACACAAGAAAAAACAAACACAGTATTCGAAGCATTAACAAAAGGAACTTATATTGAATTTATAGAATCTATAAAAAACGAAAAAGATTTAAACGGAATAATTAACCAATTGCCACTTTTTGCAAAAGATACAGTTTCTATTTTAAAAGGTGAAAAAAACTTTTCATCAGATGAATTATTAAATTTTGCTGTAAAAATATCTGATGAAGCAACAAAAAATTTAGAAGCAGGTAAAGAAATGGAATCTGCAGCCCTATTCCGTGATGCACAAGGTATTTTAATGTACAGACAATATCAAGTTGAAACAGAAAAACAAAATAAAAAAATAAATCCTTCACAATTAAATGGAAGATAATATTTAAAATTTAAAGAGGCTATTAAGCCTCTTTTTTTTATCTTTCTAAACCCATTCTGATTTTAATTTTGAAAATATTTTTGTATCTCTTTTTTCTGTTTTGATTGGATTCCAATCATCTTGCCTAAGTATTCCATCTAACTTATATCCACATTTTTCTGCAACAGCAGAAGATGGCAAATTCTTAACATCACATTTAATTACAATACGTTCCAAACCACGATTAAAAAATTCTTTTTCCAATTCACAAATTGCCTCTGATATATACCCTTTTTTGGTAAATTCTTGACCAATCCAATATCCAATTTCACCACTATTTACTTCATAATCAATATCAAAAACACTAATTGAACCCATCAAGATTTTATTTTTATCAAATATATTATAATCAGCACTTTTCATGCTTTCCCAACTTTTTACAAATTCGGATATACTAATAAAACAATCCTCAACAGAATTAATATCAAAAATCCATTTCATCCAAGGAGATAAAAAATCCCTATTTTTTGAAAGCAAATCAAACATATCTTTTGCCGCATCAAAACTTAAAACTCTTGGTTCTAAAATTAATCTTTCTGTTGATAAAGAATTAAAAGGCATTTTTTCCATAATATAACCTTAATTAAATTTCTTATTTTTTAGCTGATTTATTAACCACATCCCAAAAATTATTTTTAAGCCAGGAATAAATTTTAGGTGACATATAAGCCATTGATAAATCTTTTGACATGGTTGATGAAATATTCTCACAAAAAGTTTCAAAATCCATTTTTTCAAGCTTTGCCACATTATCTATTTTCATATCATTTGTTAAAACAAAAACATCTTCTTTTGAACTTGGATTTTTTAAATTAGGCTTAATTAAAATATCATCTTTTACAATATTATCTACTATTGTTTTTGTTGCCTCAGGTGTTTTTGCAAATTCTTTTACTTCTAAAAACGAAGTATCAACAGCAAAATCATCCTGTCTATCATCATAAAAAGATTCTTCTTCAACTCGTTTTTCTCTATCGCTCAAAGCTTTTTTAATTCTTGCTAAAATCTCATCCATAGAAGGATTATCAGAATAATTTGACATAATCTCTACCTCTCTAAAAAATTAAATTATTTCTCATTATAACAAACTTAAAGATAAAAAACAACAAAGACTTAACACAAAACATCTTTTTCTTTTTTAAGCTTTCTTTTTAAATTACTATCAAAAACCATTTTTACAGTATATTGCCTAACAGGATTGCTATCCGCATCCATTTCTGTTATTGATAATTCTTCCATCTCTTTTAAAATTTTTAAAACTTTTCTATGTATAAATTCAAGCTTTACTATTTCATTTTTATCACGAAAAAGCGCCAATAATTTTTTTCCATCAAAAACAAGAAAAGGATTATAAGGAGCATCAAGCCTTGCAGGTATAACCAACATTATCTTACCTGTTTTGTTTACTAAAAAATCAAAATATGGCTCTGCTACTGTTATAATATCTTCACCCTCCTTTTAAAAAAATAAATCTTCATCATCAACAAATTCTTCTTCTTCATCAAAAAATTCATCTTCTGAATAATCATCTTCAATAAAACCTTCTTCTATATAACCACCATTTTCACGCAAAGTTTTTTCTGTGTAAACAGGCGCAAGTTCATACTTATCTCCCTGTCTTGCAACACCTGTTCTTGCATCTGACAAATCTTCATTAAGATAAAAAGGTATAGGTGGTAAATCTTCAAAATATGCAGGCGGACCTTCATTAAAAATACTAGTCCCTTCGTGATCAGTAAGCTTTCTTGGTCTTCCATGTTCATCTTTTGAATAAGAAAACCCTCCAAGCCTAGCAGGAATCGCCAAACAAGGAAAACTATATAAAAGCAAAACAAATATTAAAATAACTTTTTTCATATCAATATAATATCACATTCTTATTGCTTTTTAAACTAAAAAAATATACCATTTCAAATGGACAGTCAAAGGACTGCTGTAAAATTTATTTTATAGAGGAAAGTCCGGACACCACAAGAGAAAGATAGCGGGTAACCCCCGTCCAGAGTAATCTGAGGATAAGAGCCACAGAGACGAGCCTTTTAAGTAAGGAGTGAAACGCGGCAATCTCTATCTGGTGCAAGACTAAATAAGAAAGCGTTGACTACTCTTGGGAGCTTTCGGGTAAGTTGCAAAGAAATATACAGTAATGTATATTCAAGATGAATAGTCCTTTAAACAGAATCCGGCTTATGACTGTCCATATTTTTTTATTTTAAAGGAGTAATTATGGCAACACCAAACAGATTAAAAGTAAAAGTAAAAACTGCAAAATACAGAAAAAAATCATCAACTCAATGGCTCCAAAGACAACTTAATGACCCATTTGTAAAAAAAGCACATGAGCTTGGATACAGATCACGTTCAACATTTAAAATAATTGAAATAAATGATAAATTCCATCTTTTTTCACCAGGCAAAAAAGTTGCTGATATTGGCGCTGCACCAGGCGGATGGAGCGATATTGCAGTAAAAAAAGTAGGTGCAGGAAACGTTGCTGCAATTGACCTTCTTGAAATTGATCCAATTCCTGGCGTTCATTTTAAACAAGTCGATTTTAACGAAGACGCAGCCAAAGAATTTTTAAATGACGCATTAAATGGCAAAGCCGATGTTGTAATTTCAGACATTGCCCCAAACACAACAGGAAATACAAATCTTGATCATTTACAAATTATGGCTCTTGTTGAACAAGCATATTATTTCGCAATTGAAATATTAAAAGAAAACGGAAGCTTTGTTGCAAAGGTAAGACAAGGCGGAACAGAAGCCTCTCTTTTAAAAGAAATGAAATCAAAATTTAAAACTGTAAAACATTTTAAACCAAATTCATCCAGAAAAGAAAGCTCTGAAACATATGTTATTGCACAAGGTTTTAAATCAAAAAATCGAGATTAAATCTTTGGCAAATCATCACCAAAAATTTCTTCTAAATATGTTTTACCATTAATATTTCTGCATTCAACATCTGGCATACCTGAAAGCATTCTAAAAATTGCTTCATCAGTATCAGTTGTTGACATAGACTTAGAAGCTCCTTGAAGTTTGCTTTCAACAAAAGCTTTCTTATAAATAATTTTTTTAATACCGGCTTGTAAAATATGTTTCAAACAATTTTCACACGGCGCATACAAAGAATACAAAGAACAATTCGTCAAATCTCTTTTTGCAAATAAAATTGCATTCATTTCTGCATGTATACTAACATAATATCTCATAGGCCTTTCTTGGCTCATTTTTTCTTCATCAACACCACTAACAAAACCATTATAACCAAAAGAAACAGGCCTGTGATTTTCATCAACAATAACTGTTCCTGTCTTTGTTGAAACATCTTTTGATTTTGTTGCAACTACCTCAGCTATATTTATAAAATATTCATCCCAACCCATTTTAAACTCCTTTTATTTTTTTTTAATCTGTGTTATTATAAAATTGTGACACAAAGGATACAAGAAAAAAATGCAGATAAATGATATAAAAAAATTATGGCTGGAATTTTTAACATCAGAAAGACGAGTCTCTTCTCACACAATTTCTGCATACGAAAGGGATTTAAAATTTTTCACAAATTATTTAAAAGATTTTGAAAACATAAACAACATTGATAATAAAATATTAAAAAATATTGAAATACAAATTTTCAGAAACTTTATATCTCACCTTAAAAACCAAGGTAAATCAAATACTTCAATTGCAAGAAATATTGGAGCTTTAAAAAACTTCTTTAAATTTATGGAACAAAATGAAATAGCAAACAACAGCGCAATTAACATTTTGCATTCACCAAAACTTCCAAAAAAACTTTCAAAATCAGTTGACGAAGTGGATGTAATAAAACTTCTTGATACTTTTAATATTACCATCAAAGAAAAATGGATTGCCAAACGTGACATTGCACTTTTCACACTTATATACGGTTGCGGCCTTAGAATATCAGAAGCTTTAAATTTAAATGTATCAGATATTTTAAACACAGATATATTAAAAATTCAAGGTAAAGGTGAAAAGGAAAGATTAATTCCACTTCTTAATATAATAAAAGAAAAAATTAATGACTATATAAAAATTGCCCCATTTGAATTCAGACCCAAAGACGCAATTTTCAAAGGAGCAAAAGGAGCAAGATTAACCCCCCGCGTCGCACAAAGAGACATAGAAGACGCCCGAAATTACATGGGACTTTCAAAAACAACAACTCCCCATGCATTAAGACACAGCTTCGCCACACACTTACTTAAAAATGGAACAGATCTAAGGACTATCCAAGAACTCTTGGGACATTCATCCCTTTCAACAACACAAATATATACCAAAGTCGATATGAGAGAAGTTATTGAAACATACAACAAATCCCACCCCCACGCAAAATAATTTTTAACAAAAAAGTAAAAATATAAAACTAAATTTTGTTTTTTATTTTTATAATTTTATCATGCAAATATTTAAATCTTAAAGCAGAACATTTGATTAATAATGATAAATTTTAAATATAATTTAATTATAAAATTATCTTCAATTAACAAAAAAAACACCCCGAAGGGTGTATTTTTATTATTGTTTAAATGTGTAACCATAAAGTTTTACATAACCACTACTACCG
>CAYJFW010000007.1:0-6772 GCA_964369895.1 uncultured Bacteroidales bacterium | reverse complement strand
TTTTTATTATTGTTTAAATGTGTAACCATAAAGTTTTACATAACCACTACTACCGTTACTACCTCCACTAGACATACACTTAGTCCAGTGCGCACCTCCTTTAGCAGCACCATTTCCACCTGATGCACCTTTACCATTTCCACCATTTGATCCTTTACCACCATGACCAGATCCATGACCACCACCACCACCTTTACCACCAACAGAAGTAATATCTACAACTGATGAAATTTTAAATGTAGATGTTCCACCACCACCACCACCACCAGCACTATAACCCCAAGCACATGCTCTTGAACCACCACCACCTTTAGATCCTACAGAATATGTGTAATCTTTTGTTGCAGTTAAAGTAAATTCTTCTGTATTAAGTTCAGCACTACCACCGTTACCACCAGCCCAATTTTTTCCAGCCGCAAATATAGTTGGATACCAAGCACCGCCGCCACCGCCGCCGCCGCCGCCTGAAACTTCTACATAATAATCTCCAGGTGCAAGACTCCCTTTACCATCTTTAATAGCAATTTCACTAAAGGTTATTACATCATCATAAGCAATTATCTCATCTTTTATACAATTAAATTTAACAGTATTAGATGGTAAGGATGATTGTGTACCATTATAATTTGCATCAACACCATTTATACCAACAGCTATTGCTATTAAATCCAAAGCATCCTTATTTGGTGAAGTAGCTTTTTTTCCATTAGCAATACATTTTTTTACCATATCATCACCAAAAGTTTCTTTCCAAATCTTTTTATTTTCTTCTATTCTTTTATTTGCTGCATTTACTGCTTTTATTTCTAAGTCAGATTGTTCTGTAGAATAGGTTAGAAGATTCTCATATGTTACTATTCCATCTGCTATACAACCATATGTACTTATATCACTATCCGGATTGGTTGAACCTGATTCTACAACACCTGATGGACCAACATAAACTTTTATAGTTTCTGCTTTACTTAGATATAATGTTAAATCATCACCTTGAGTTTCTTCTATTTGTGAAAAACATTTGTTTTTCATTGCTTCTAAATACAAGTCTTTATCAAGTTGTACTGAAGCTGCCAATCTTTCAGCCTCTGCTCTTTGTATTTTACTTTGTTGATCAGCTAATTTATCATCTGCTTCACTTTTTGTTACTAAAGCTGTTGTTTCTGCTTCTATATCTGTTTTGTATGCTTCTATATCCGCTTCTACTATATTTGCTATTGCATTTGAAGTTGTTGCAAAATCTCTTGCTTCTTGACTTATGAACTTTGCCATATTGTCATTAAGATAGGTTTCCATATTAGATGCAAATTCTCCATATACATTATCTCTTATACTCATCAATGATCTTTCATATATCAAACATGATTTTAACGCTGAACCAAATCCGCTATCTACATAAGTAGGAGTTGGTGCACTAAGATCAATTATTCCTGGATCATCACCTGATGCAACACATTTATCATTTTCACTATCATAATAATATAATTTTTTCTCTGCTTTACTTTCATCTACATCTGGTGTATCTTCATCATCCACTAAATTACTATAATCCAATACACATCCTTTTTCAACACCATACAAATAGTAATTTTCCATTTCTGCCATATATTTTGTACATGGACTACTACTCTTAGTTAAATAGGTAATTTGTGTTTTTAATTCTGTTATATCTGTAGTACTTAAACCAGATTTCGCAGTTGTTGGCACAGCTGATATACCTCTACAAATTTTATCTGCTTTTTCAAACAATGAAGAAGGATCAAGTGTACCAGCACCAAAAGCAGGTGCAACATTAAGACTAAATAACTTAACAGGATTTCCAGCAGCACTTACACTAGGTGCAATACCAACTTCTGCAAATATATCTTGCACTGCATCTGTATTAATACTGTAATCATTCCCTGATTTAAGTTTTCCTGCAATTGCTGTCTTATAATAATTTGTTTGATCAAAATTTATAATTTTAAGTTCACCATCTTCTAAAAGATCCTTTGCTTCTGTATAAAATGCAGTTGAATTATTTGATGCATAAACAGCACCAGTTGAACTGTTACCACTTGTATAATAACAGAAATTTAAAGGAGTACCTTCTTGTGTTCTTGATGCACTTGGTAAACAGTAATAATTATAAGCATAGAAAAGTGAGTCAAAATCTTGTGTTGGTCTTATAACATCTCTTGTTTTTTGTGTTGTACAGAAAGTTTTTTCACCTTCTGGAAGACAAAAGATTTTTACAATATCACCATTTTCAAGTTTAAGACCATCAGAATCAGTTGGTGTATCATCTTCTTCTGCACCTTGTCCATCATATAACCCTTCTAACTCTTCACAAGAAGGAAGAATAACTTTACTAAGTAATTCTGTTTCACCTTTTAATCTTGTTTCTGTAGTATATCTAACTTTTGTTCCAGCAGTTTGTTTTGAAACTTTAATTTGAATTAAATTATTGTTAATATCAAAATCATCAACCCAAGTATCAAAACCTTCACTTGGAATTTCTTCTAAACATTGTTGTCTTAAAGATGATATAACAACAGGAACAGGTTCTTCACCCAAAATATTTTGTGAAACATCAACCAAAGTAGCAGCAGAAACACCAACATCATCAAGATTATCCTCTTCTTGACACCATGGGAAACGTTTTGTTTTAGTTGTTTCAATATAATTTCCATCCATTCCTCTTGCACATTTATTATCCTTTGCTTCATAATACAAACAACGAATAGGAGTTCCTTGCTCTTGAAGAGTTATAACAGCTTCATCTTCTGAAATATATTCATGTTGTTCAACAAACCCAGCAAGTTGAATATCCATACATCCTGCATAAGCAGATCTACAAGCATCTCTCTCACTTGCTGCTTTTGTATCAAGATTTGTTAAATTACCAGAAGTATCAGTAACACCAGCTGAAACCAAATTCCTTGTAGAAACACCGCTTCTTGCAGAAGAACCACTTCTTGCAGAAGAACCACTTCTTGCACTACTTCTTGAAGATGTTGAACTTCTTGCACTGCTTCTTGAAGAAGATGAACTTCTTGCTCTACTTCTTTGTGCGAACACAGGAGCAGTCATTTCCAACATAAATGAAAACATTACGAAAACCGCGAAAAACTTTTTAATATTTGACATATTTTTATCCTCTTTCTTTTATTCCTATTTACGATCCTACTACTTTTTTTTTGAATTTTCAACTATTTTTTTATAAAAATATTGATTTTCTTTATTTTTTTTGATATAACAAAATCGAAATAAGGAACAAAATAATTTTTAAATATATATAAAGGGGTAAAAAATGAATATATTTGTTATTCTTATAATGGGTATTATGTTTGGAACATACCAATATTTTACAACACAACGTTCTTCTGACAGCGTTTTAAATAAGGATGAATTAAGATTACAAGCAGAACTTAGCTGTATGAAACAATACCACGACTTTGCTTCAACACAAATTGAACTTGTAAACCCACCTATGGAAGATGATGGAACAACCCAAACACTAGAGCTTTCCCTTAAAGGAGAAACCTCTTCAACAGAAGATGATGAAGCAGAAAGCAACGATCCATCAAAAGTAAGTTATGCATGTACTGGACATGAAAATGTTGCTGTTTACAAATATTGCATAAATGATGCAGGTGCAAAAATACCTTGTAACGATCAAAATGTAAAAGAACATTGTGTATCAACAACAAAATATAAAATATTTGAACAACAAGAAACATACCTAACATCACAAATTTTTAAATCAGGTATTTCAATAGCAAAAGAAAAATCTGATGGTGAAAAACAAGTAGAAGGAAAACATGTTGTATTTTTAGGAATGTCACCAGAAAAAACAAATCCTACAGACACAATAAGCCCTATTGCTTTAATAACGTGTATTGATTCAGAAGAAATTGCAAAAAAGAACAAAGCATTAAGCGCAAAATGCCCAGAAGGAAAATTCCCTGTAATTGACAGCTTTGGTAATTACGAAGTAGACATAGATGGAAACCCAATGTGTTCAGAACTTCCAACACTTTCTTCTTGTACCGCCCATGAAGTAAAAAGTGAAAAACCAACAGGACAAAAAGAATGCATAAAAGTAGGACAAACATATTGCTGTCCAAACGAAGAATTAAACCTTAAATGTACTGGTAGCACAAAAAAAGTTTGGAAAAGCTCTTTAAGATTCTTTGTTTGTGACGAAGGAACAAATTATTGCTCTGACAAAGCAGGCGTAATGTTTGTAGAAGATGACAAAGATACACCTATAAGAACGCTAACTATTAATGATGCTTTTACATCTGAATACATAGAAGCAACATCAACTTTTCTTTGTAATCCAAAAACTGAAAAATTTATTGATGAATGTAAAAGCCAAACAACAAAAGATTATGGATACATAGGAGTTGAAAATTTTAAAAAAGGAATAAACCACACTCAAACATCTGATCCTTCTAACACTCCTATATGCAGACTTTCTGCAAAAGAAAATTCAAACGCAGTTCAAAATTGTTCTGTGTGCGAAGAAGCAGAATATGATCCAATAAACGAAAGATGGAAATGTTCTTCAAAGTCATGGAGTGAAATAAGAGATATGAGCGGCAGAGCATCATATATAGAAAGCCTTGGCGCAGGCGGATATAATGAAAAAGGCCTTGCAGGATGCTTTGCTGGATGTACATCAGAACAAATTCAAAGCATTAAAAATGGTGTAAGAAACGGTCCAGATTGGGGACTTACATGGAATTCTTCATCAAAAACTTGGTCATGTTTCCAATGTGATTATGATAAAACATACAATGATACTTGTGATTTATGTGGTAAAGGTGATGAAGGAAAAGCTTTATGCGTATGTTCAGGCCCAGACAAAGATAAACAAGGTAAATGTATGCCACATGAATGTTCAACAGCATATCAAGTTTTAATTGATGGGGAATGTTATACAAGATGGTGTAATGAAAAAATATTACCTTCAAGCGGAAATATTGAAATAAACCTTCCAAAAGAAAACACATGCCCTAACACTGCACCTTGGATGCTTTATAACCAAGAAAAAACATGTGTATATTGTGTAAGAACTCCACCAGACAGACTTGATGAATAAAAACAATAATAAGAGTAAAAAAAAAAAAAAAGAGATTAAAATTTAATCTCTTTTTTTATTTAAAGTAAATTAATTTAATACAAAGGCTTTCCATCCATTTCTTTTGGAATTTCTAAACCTAATATTTTTAATAATGTAGGAGCAAGATCAGCCAACTTTCCTTCATTCAAACTTTTAACATCATTTTTACCTATTAAGATTGCTTCAACTTTATTTGTAGTATGAGCAGTCCAAGGAGTAACCCCATCTTTATCCAACATTTTTTCAGCATTACCATGATCAGCAGTAATAAGAAGCACTCCATTTTTTGAAAGAACAGCTTTTTCTAATCTTGCAATACATTCATCAACTGTTTGTGCTGCTTTAACTGTTGCATCAATAGTTCCTGTATGTCCAACCATATCGCCATTTGCATAATTAACAATTATTACATCAAATTTATCCTCAGCAATAATTTTTTCTAAATTATCTGTTATTTCTCTTGCTGACATTTCTGGTTTCATATCATATGTTGCAACATCAGGAGAAGGAATTAAAACCCTTTCTTCACAATCAAATGTTTTTTCTTCACCACCATTAAAGAAAAATGTAACATGTGCATATTTTTCTGTCTCTGCAATCCTTAATTGGCAAAGCCCATTATTTGCAACTACTTCACCAAAAATATTATGAAGAACAGGTGCAGGAAAAAGAGTTTTATAATACCCATTAAGTTCTTCTGAATATTCTGCCATACCAAGAAGAGATGAAAATTTAACTATTTTTTCTCTTTCAAACCCACCAAATTCCGGAGTTACAAAAGCACTTGCAATTTGTCTTACTCTATCGGCTCTGAAATTTGCAATTATTAAACCATCACCATCTTTCATACCAACATAACCATCTTTACAACTTGGAATAATAAATTCATCTGTTTTATCCATTTCATAAGAATGTTTTATAACATCAATTGGGTTTTGAAATTTATCAACAGATTTACCTTCAACAATTGCATCATAATGAATTTGAACTCTGTCCCAATTATTATTTCTATCCATTGCATAATATCTTCCACCAACTGTTGCAATTACAACATTATCAAAATCTTTTGTTGCATCAACAAGATCTCTTAAATATTTTTCAGCTGATTGAGGAGGAGTATCTCTTCCATCTGTTATTGCATGAAAAAATACTTTAACATTATTTTTGGCAACATCTTTTGCCAAAGAAATTATATGATCAATATGAGCATGAACTCCACCATCACTTAAAAGACCAATTATATGACAATCTCCATTTGAATTTTTCACATCACTTATAAATGATTTAAGATATTCATTATCTTTTAAAGTATCAGTTTTAATCGATTTTTCAATTTGGCCAAGAAGTTGCATAACAACACGACCTGCACCAATATTCATATGTCCTACCTCAGAATTTCCCATTTGACCACTTGGAAGCCCTACTGCCTCGCCACTTGCTTCAATTAAGTTATGAGGATAAGTTTCAAGCATTCTGTCCCAATTTGGTGTAGAAGCAAGATTTATCGCATTACCATTATCTTTTATTGTATCGCCCCAACCATCTAAAATACATAAAACAACAGGTTTAATTCTATTTTCCATATCTATCTCCTTTTTAATTATTAATACAGAAAAGATAGTAATATCAAAAAAAACAAAAATCAATAAGCATTTTTACCACATC
>CAYJFW010000006.1:0-13145 GCA_964369895.1 uncultured Bacteroidales bacterium | reverse complement strand
TCAAGTTGAGATTTTAATTTTAATGTTAAATCACATTCAGTAGTTTTTTTATATTCATCATCAATCTTTTTTATAAAAAATATATTTTGTGTGTCGTGAATTATTGTAAAAGTTCCGAATGGAGATTTGTAATAAGTTGTTTGTTTCATTTTTTTACTTTCTTTTTAATTTATGTATAATGATAATAGTTTTTTTATATTTTTTAAATAATTATTTTATAATTTTTTATAATAAAAAAACCTCCCGTTTGGGAGGTTGTTTTTTTAAACTCTTACAATATGAACAGAGATAGGTGGTTTTTTATCCATCAGTTCTCTTATTACTCGTCTTACACTTGCGACAGTCATTTCTTTTATTGTTCCATCGCTTGCAAAATCTTTTTTAGATGCAGATTTAAGAGTGTTTTTTATCTCAGCAACTATTGAAGATTTTATCATGCCTGTGCTGTCTGTTTCGAACACCCCAAATGATGAAACATCTGGCTTTCCAACTAGGCCTGATTTGCTTATTGCTAAGCTTATAAATATTGCGCCATTATAATTTATTTTACGGCGAGCTTGGAAAACTTCGTTTGTAGCAGAGATATGTCTTGTACCATCAATTATTATTTGGCCGGTTGGAACTACCTCAACAACTCTTGGTTTTTCACCGTCAATAAGTTCAATGAAATCACCATTATTTATTATTTCAACATTTTTGATTTTGCATTCGTTTGCAATTTTTGCATTACGGAAAAGGTGTATTGGTTCACCGTGAACAGGAATTACAATTTGTGGTTTTAGCATTTTATAAAGTTCTGCTATTTCAACTTTACTTCCGTGTCCTGATGCGTGGATGTTTGGATTATCCATTGTTGTTACAACATTGATACCATTTTTTGAAAGGTTGTTTTGGACTGCAAAAATGCTTTCTTCGTTTCCAGGAATTATTTTTGATGAGAATATAACAGTATCATTTTCACGAAGTTTTAAATCACGGTAAGATCCTTCTGAAACTCTGGTTAGAACGCTTCGAGGTTCACCTTGGGTTCCTGTTACAAGGTAGAGAGCTTTGTTATCATCAATTTTTATTGCATCATCAGCAGTTATGTATTGAAAATCTTTTAAGTATCCTTCGGAAATAGATATATCTATATTTCTTTCCATTGATCTGCCAAGGACAACAAGTTTACGACCTGCTGCTTTGGCTGCTTTGAAAATACTTTCCATTCTTACAACATTTGTTGAAAAACATGTTATTACAAGTTTTCCATGTTTAATTGTTTTTACAACTTTTTCAAGCTCTGCTACTACTTCTTTTTCGCTTCGGCTGTGTTCTGGTTCTAGGGCATTTGTTGAATCACACATAACAGCCAAAACATTTTCACGACCAAGATTTTTAAGTGCAGTCATATCAGTTGGTCCATCCATAAGTGGTGTTGGATCAAATTTCCAGTCGCCAGTATGAAGAAGTGCACCTTGTTCAGTTCTGATTATTATACCATTTGCTTGTGGTATTGAATGAGTGATGTGAAAATATTCAATTTCAAATGGACCAAGTTTAAATTTTGCGCCTTCTTTGTTTACTTTTCTCATTGTAACTTTGCCAAGAAGATCATTATCAATAAGTTTATTTTCAAGCATTTTAAGTGCAAAAGGTGTTCCGTATATAGGACAATTTAGTTCACCAATTATATATGGGATTGCGCCGTAATGGTCTTCGTGTGAGTGAGTTAGAAGAAGGGCTTTTATTCTTCCTTTTATGGCTTTTAAAAATGATGTATCAGGTATTACATATTCTGCGCCTGCCATACGTTCAGTTGGAAAACCAATACCAGCATCAACAATTATCCATTCGCCGCGTGTTCCATAAAGATAAAGATTGCAACCAATTTTATCACCCATACCGCCAAGTGCGCCGAAGTAAACTTTGTTATCACTTGAGGTAAGATTTATTTTTGTTTTTATATCTTTTTTACCGCCAACTGTAAGAGGGGTTATTTGTTTTAAAACAGGTTTTGTTTTTTTAGGTGTTTGGTTTGAAGAAAAATTTCTTCTGTTTTTATTTTTACCTTTTGTTTCTTTTGATTTTTTATTTTTTTTATTAAAGAACATATTGTTTTCCTTTGTTATAAAAGTCCAAGAGATTTAAAACTTAAAACATCTGATTTACCAACAATTAAATGATCATGAAGAGGAACATCAATTGTCTTTAAAATCTCTTTTATCTTTTTGGTTATATTAATATCTGCGTTTGATGGTGCTGTATCCCCAGTTGGATGGTTGTGAACGATTATTATACTTGATGCACCAAGCTCAAGGACTCGTTTTAAAATTTCGCGCGGGTAAACAGATGATGAATTTATCGTACCTGTTGAATGGGTTTCGTCTTTTATTAATCTTGATTTTGTATTTAAATAAAGAACGTGAAATTCTTCTGTTTTTTTATTTCCAATGCTGGATTTGCAATAATTTATTAGTTCAGGCCAATTTGAAATTATTGTATCTTTTTCAACTTTGTTTTTTAAGGTTCTTGTGATTGAAGATTTTATTATTTTAAAAGCAATGCTTGCAGTATCACCAATACCTTTTATCTGTTTTAATTCTGTTATGTCTGCATTTATTACGTTTGCAAATGATCCAAATTTTGAAATTAATTCTTTTGCAAGAGGTTTTACATCACGCCTTGGAATTATTATAGTTAATAAAAGTTCAAGAAGTTCATAATCAGCAAGAGAATTTTCGCCAGATTCAATTAATTTATTTCTTAATCTTTCTCTGTGACCTAAGTAGTGAGGCTTTGCTTCTTCGGATTTTATCATTTGTTTCTTTTTTTTCTTTTTTATTTCTTATAATTTTAGTATTTTTTTTAGGGTTTGTAAAGTCTTTGTTTTCTTCTTTTTTTATAAGGTTATAAGTTTTTTCAATTAAAAAATCTATTAAGTATAATATTTCAATTAAAACAAGAGAAAATATCCTTATTAATGGAAGTATAAATTTTATATATAAGGTATTACTTATCCTTAATAAAAACACAATTAAAAATATTACCCATAATGTTAGGCAAACACCTTCAATATATGTTTTTCCAATATATGATATATGATAATCATGCAGATATTTTGCAATTGGTTGATTGTGTGTATAAATATAAACAAATCTGTAAAATATTATGGTTGATGCTGAGGCTAGTATGAATAAAATCCTAAGAGGAATTAAAGGGGTGTTTGTTGGTATAATTTCTGTGTCTGTTAAAAACTCTTTCCATTTTTCCTTAAACATTCACCCTCCTTTTTTAATTCTTTTTCGGCAGCTCCACTTTTATATTTAATTCTTTTAAATTTTTTTTCATCAATTATACTTGGTGCGCCCATCATTAAATCTTCACCACGACCGTTAACAGGGAATAGGATAACTTCTCTTAAGTTTGGTTCTTCTGCAAGAAGCATAACTATTCTATCTATACCTAGCGCAAGTCCTGCGTGTGGAGGAACACCGTATTTAAAAGCGTTCATTAAGCCTTTGAATCTTTCTTCTACTGTTTCTTTTGTGTATCCAACATTTTCAAATGCCTTTATCATTGTTTCAATGTCATAATTTCTAACGGCACCACTTGCCATTTCATAACCATTACATACAATGTCATATTGATGTGCATTAATTGAAAGCAAATCATCTCCTTTTAATGCTTCAATACCGCCTTGTGGCATAGAAAATGGATTGTGTCCGAAGTCAAGTTTTCCAGTTGCTTCATCCATTTCATAGAAAGGAAAATCAACAATGAAAGCAAATTTAAATATATTTTTTTCAATTAAATCTAAATCTGTTCCTAGTTTTGTTCTTACTTCTCCTGCAAATGCTTGTGCTGCTGTTAGCTTATCACAAACAAAGAAAACACTGTCTCCATTTTCAACACCTGTAATTTTCTTTATGCTTTCAATTCTATCAGTTGATAGATTTTTTGCAATAGGACCCTTTTCCTCGCCCGTTTCATCCCATGTGATATAACCTAAGCCTTTTGCGCCTGATGCACGAGCCCAATCATTAAGTCCATCAAAAAATGATCTTGGTTTATCAGATGTTTTTGGTGTTTTAATTGCTTTTACAACAAAACCTTTTTCAATTAATGATGCAAAAATTGCAAAGTCAGAACCTTTGAATGCTGAAGTCACATCTTCTATTATAAGGGGATTTCTTAAGTCTGGTTTATCAGAACCATATTTTTCCATAGCTTCTTTGTATGGAATTTTTTGCCAATCAGAAAGTATTTTTTCGCCTTTGAATTTTTCAAATGTATGAGTTGTTACACCTTTTGCAAGTTCTAGAACATCTTCTTCTGTTACAAAAGACATTTCAATATCAAGTTGATAGAATTCTAAAACTCTGTCTGATCTTGTGTCTTCATCTCTGAAACATGGAGCTATTTGGAAATATTTATCAAATCCAGCAATCATTGATAATTGTTTAAATTGTTGCGGAGCTTGTGGAAGAGCATAGAATTTTCCAGGATGCATACGGCTTGGAACAATAAAATCTCTTGCTCCTTCTGGTGATGATGCTGTTAAAATTGGTGTTTGAAGTTCATTAAAACCTTCATCCCACATATAATCACGCATAGTTTTTATTATTTTTGAGCGAAGAAGTATGTTTTTTTGTAGTTTTTGTCTTCTTAAATCAATATATCTGTATTTATATCTTAAATCTTCAGGGAATGTTTCATCACTTGCAACTAAAATTGGTAATACATCACATTCGGAAATAACTTCAACTTCTTCTATTTTAAGTTCAACTTTTCCTGATGTTAAGTTTTCATTTATTGTTTCTGCATCTCTGGCAATGATTTCACCAGTTAGTGTTACAACACTTTCAATTCTTAGATGTTCAAGTTTTGAAAATTCAGAGTGGTTTTTATCAATAACAGATTGTGTTATTCCAAAATAATCTCTTAAATCAATAAACAAAAGTCCGCCGTGATCACGTTTTGAATTTATCCAGCCAGATATTTTAACTTTTTTACCAATAAAGCTTTCGTTTATTTCGCCACAAGTGTTTGTTCTGTATTTATGCATATTTATATTACCTCAACTATTTTTATTATTAAGTCTTTTGAACTTATGTTGTTTGTGATTTAAAATTTATACTAGAAATGAAATCAAATTTCAATTATAAATTTATTTTTTTGAGTCTTTTCAAATATTTCGGTTGATTTTATATAAAAGTTTGTGTATATTTTGAAAGCTTTTAAAAACAACTTGATTTTACAGGAAAAATTTAATAGACTCTTTTCACTTATATGTATAAAAAAGAGTATATTCTGTAAAAACAATAGGATAGGGGTATAGCTCAGCTGGTAGAGTAGTGGTCTCCAAAACCATTGGTCGAGGGTTCGAATCCTTCTGCCCCTGCCATAAAATATAGGATTTGCCTTGTGTTTGGAACATAATTTGTTATAAGGTCGAATCGTGTAAGTTTAATAGAATCGCAAGAATTTAGCGATTTTGGGACTTATTAATAAAAAGAAAACTGTGAGGTATTTGATGTTTCGTAAAATAGTGAACTTTTTTGATGGTGTAAAACAAGAAGTAGCAAAGGTTGTTTGGCCTACTAAACGCGAGACAGTGTCTTCTGCTGTTTTAATAGTTATATTTTCTATTATTGCAGCTGTATTTTTCTTTCTTGTTGATAGGTTTTTTATGTGGGTTATGAGCTTTGTATTTAATGCTTAAAAAAGGGTAAATGTGATGGAAAAAGAAATGAATAATGAAACTTTAACAACATCTAATGCTAGATGGTATATTGTTTATGTGCATTCTGGCTGTGAAAAAGCGGTTGTTACAAGATTAGAAGAAAAAATTAAAAAGCATAAAATGCAAGATTTTTTCGAGGAAATGCTTATTCCTACACAGGAAGTAACAGAAGTAAAACAAGGTAAAAAGGTAAAAACAGAGAAAAAGTTTTTTCCTGGATATGTTCTTATTCGTATGATTATGAATAATGATACATGGCATTTGGTTCGTGATATTCCTCTTGTTTCTGGTTTCTTGGGCTCAAGATCAAAACCATCTCCTGTTAGTGAAAGAGATGCTGATGCTCTTATTCATAGACTTGAAAGTAGCGAGGAAACTCTTGTTTCTGGTATTACATTTGAAGTTGGTGAACAAGTTAAAGTTTGTGATGGTCCTTTTGCTTCATTTAATGGAAATGTTGAAAAGGTTGATGATGAAAAACAAAGACTTAAAGTGTCTGTTTCAATCTTTGGAAGACCAACACAAGTTGATTTAGATTTCAACCAAGTTGAAAAATTATAAAAATTTAACCGGTAGTAGGTTTGCCATAACCACACTACCAACTCAATAACTAAACTTAAAAGGAGTTTAAAATGGCGCCAAAAAAAGAAGTTGCAAAATACGTAAAATTGCAAATTGCTGCGGGCTCTGCATCACCTTCACCTCCTGTTGGTCCTGCTTTAGGACAAGCTGGTGTGAATATTATGGAGTTCTGTAAAGCTTTTAATGATAAAACAAGTAGTTTGGAAAAGGGTATACCTTGTCCTGTTATTATTTCTGTTTACAAAGATAAATCTTTTGATTTTGTTGTAAAACTTCCTCCTGTTAGCTTTATGATTAAAAAAGCTGCTGGTGTGAAAAAAGGAAGTCAAACACCAGGAAAAGGTCCAAGTGTTGGAAAAATTACTAAATCTCAAATTAGAGAAATTGCAGAAAATAAAATGCCTGATATGAATTGCCACAGTGTTGAAGCTGCTATGCGTATGGTTGAAGGTCAATGTGTAACAATGAGCATAGATGTAGTGGAGGGTTAAGATGGTATTTATTTCAAAAAGAATGAAAAAAATGAGTGAAGGTCTTGATAAAGATAAATTATACACTTTGTCAGAAGCTCTTAACTTATTAAAAGAAAAATCAACTGCTAAATTTGATGAAGCTGTTGATATTGCTCTTAATCTTGGTATTGATACAAGACAATCAGATCAAAATATTCGTGGAATGGTTACTCTTCCAAATGGAACTGGTAAAAAATGTTCAGTTGCTGTTTTTGCAAAAGGTCCAAAAGCGACAGAAGCGAAAGATGCTGGTGCAGATATAGTTGGCGATGATGATTTGATTAATACAATTTTAAAAGGTCAAATTAATTTTGATAGATGTATTGCTACACCTGATATGATGGCAACACTTGGTAAAGTTGCAAAAGTTTTAGGTCCAAAAGGTTTAATGCCAAATCCTAAACTTGGAACTGTTACATTAGATGTTAAAGCTGCTGTTGAAAAAGCAAAAGCAGGACAAGTTGAATTTAGAGCAGAAAAAGCTGGTGTGGTTCACGCTGGTCTTGGAAAGCTTTCTTTTGGTTCAGAAAAATTAAAAGAAAATATTCTTTCATTTGTTGATGCAATTGTTAAAGCAAAACCAGCTTCATCAAAAGGAACATATTTAAAGGCAATTACTCTTTCAACTACACAAGGAGTTGGTCTTAAAATAGATTTATCTGATATTAAATAATCAGATGTAAAAAATGCTTGTCCAAAACAGTAGGGACCATTTGGTTTAAAGATTAACATCCCCTACCTAGACAAGAGAAAAAATTAAGTTTTTTATCTTGGGCAAGATTTAAGTGGTTTTAAAGAAATTTAAAACTTTATAATAACCGAGAAAAACAAAGGAAAGTAAATGAATCGTAATGAGAAAAAAGATTGGATTTCATCTTTGAATGCTGAACTTGCATCTTCTGAATCATTAGTTGTAGCTTCTTTTAAAGGGCTTACAGTTGGTGAAATTTCAGATTTAAGAGACGAAGCAAGAAAACTTGATACTTCAATAAAAGTTACTCAAAACAGACTTACTAAACTTGCTTTGAAAGACACTAATTATGAAGGTTTAACAGATCTTTTCAAAGGTGTAACACTTGTTGCTTGGTCAAAAGACCCTATACTTGCATCAAAAGTTATACATAACTTTGCAAAGACAAATGATAAAGTTTCAATACTTGGTGGTGCTATGGGAAGTGAAATTTTAGATGTTGCTGGTGTTCAATCAGTAGCAATGCTTCCTACACTTGATGAAGCTCGTGCTCAAATCTGTGCAATGCTTACAGCAGTGCCTTCAAAAATGGCAAGAGTTTTCAATGCATATGCAGAAAAAGAAGCAGCTTAGTTTATAAGTTTAAAAAAATAATATTAACCATTTAAAAAAGATAAAAAAGGAAAAATAAAAATGGCAGATTTAAAAAAATTAGTTGATGAACTTTCAACACTTACAGTTATGGAAGCAGCAGAGCTTTCAAAATTATTAGAAGAAACTTGGGGCGTTAGCGCAGCAGCTCCTGTTGTTATGGCAGGTGGTGCAGCAGGTGGCGCAGCAGAAGAAAAATCAAGCTTTGATGTTGTTCTAGCTTCTGCTGGTGGAAACAAAATTGCTGTTATTAAAGAAGTAAGAGAAATAACAGGTCTTGGTCTTAAAGAAGCAAAAGATCTTGTTGACGGTGCTCCAAAAACAGTAAAAGAAGGTATCGGTAAAGATCTAGCGGAAGAAATGAAATCTAAATTAGAAGCAGCTGGTGCTACAGTAGAATTAAAATAATTCTATAACACATTATTGGTGGAGGTAGGAGATGCTTTTTTTCCTTCCTCCCTTTCGTCTGTTTGATGAATGTTGTTTTAAAAAGCAATTTGTAAAGTTAATTTAACTTTAAAAAGATGATAAACTTTTAAGGTTAGCAAAACAAAAAAGGATAAAAATATGTTTAATGCTTATAAAAGAATCAGAAAAAGTTTCGGGAAAATTAAATCTCCTATCGAACTTCCTAATCTTATAAAAATACAAGAAGAATCTTATAAAAGCTTTCTACAATTAGAAGAAAAACCAGAAGAAAGAGTTGATGTTGGAATACAGGCTGTTTTTAAATCTGTATTTCCTATACATGATTTTTCTGGTCTTGTTGATTTAGAATTTGTAAAATATGAATTTGATGCGCCAAAGTATGATGCAGAAGAATGTTTAAGACGTGGTCTTACTTTTGCTGCTCCTTTAAGAGTTACTTTGAGACTTATCCTTTGGGATATTGATGAAGAAAATAATAAATCAATTAAAGATGTAAAAGAACAAGAAATATTTATGGGTGAAGTTCCTTTGATGACAGAAAAGGGAACATTAATCTTTAACGGAACAGAACGTGTGTTCGTTTCACAAATGCAAAGATCACCAGGTGTATTTTTTACACATGATGAAGGTAAAACACATGCAAGTGGTAAACTTCTTTTCAGTGGTAAAATTATTCCATCACGTGGTTTTTGGTTAGATTTTGAATTTGATGCAAAAGATATTTTGTATGTAAGAATTGATAAAAAACGTAAACTTCCTGTTACAAGTCTTCTTTCATCTTTTTATAATGATGAAACACAAGCAAAAGTTGAAGCAGCAGTTAAATCAGGTGATGATGTTGATACAATAGAAAAAGAAGGTATGTCATCAAATGAAATTTTAAAACTTTTCTATTCAGAAGAAGTTATGGAAAAATTTAAAAATGGTTTGAAAAAACCTTTTGAAGTTTCTCTTATTACAAAAAGTGTTAAATTTTCATACGATCTTGTTGATGCAAAAACAGGTAATGTTGTTTTAGAACATGGTAATAAAATTACACCAAGAAGTGCAAAAAAATTAGCAGAAGAAGGTTTAAAAGATATTTACATTACAGATGAAGCTTTGATTGAAGCAGGTCTTTTCCTTTCTGATGATTTATTGGATGAAGAAACATTTGAAGTTATTGCAGAAGCAGGTCAAGAAATAACATCTGAAATTTTATCAAAAATAAATGATGCAAAAATTAAAGAAATGGGCGTTCTTTATATTGACAATGTAACAGTTGGTCCACATATAAGAAATACTTTGATTGTTGATAAAAATAAAACAAGACAAGAAGCTTTGTTTGATATTTATCAAGTTATGCGTCCTGGTGAACCTCCTACAATGAACTCATCTGAAAATATGTTCTTCAGAATGTTCTTTGATAAAGATTTTTATGATTTATCATCAGTTGGTAGATTTAAAATGAATACAAGACTTGATATTGATTTTAATGATGCTCCTGAAGATTTAGCAATACTTAGACGTGACGATGTTATTAAAACAATTAAAGCTTTAGTAGATTTAAAAGATGGTAAAGGTGAAATAGATGATATTGATAACCTTTCAAATAGACGTATAAGATCTGTTGGTGAACTTCTTGAAAATCAATATAGAATTGGTATTATAAGAATGGAAAGAGCAATTAAAGAAAAAATGTCTTCTGCTCAAATAGATTCAATTATGCCTCAAGATTTAGTTAATGCAAGACCAGTTCTTTCTGCTATTAAAGAATTTTTGGGTTCATCACAACTTTCACAGTTTATGGATCAAAATAATCCTTTGTCAGAAATTACACACAAAAGAAGATTGTCTGCTTTGGGTCCTGGTGGTCTTACACGTGAAAGAGCAGGTTTTGAAGTTAGAGACGTTCATGCGACACATTATGGTAGAATCTGTCCTATTGAAACTCCTGAAGGTCAAAATATTGGTCTTATTAACTCTTTGGCATCTTATGCTGTTATAAATAAATACGGTTTTATTGAAACACCATACAGAGAAGTTGTTGATGGTAAAGTTACAGATAATGTTGTTTATGTTTCAGCAATGGAAGAAAATAAATATGTTATTGCTCAGGCTAATTCTGTTTTAAATAAAGATAAATCTTTTGCAGAAGAATTAGTTAGTTGCCGTAAAAATGGGGAATTTGTTTTACTTCCTGCAAGTGAAATAACACTTATGGACGTATCTCCGAAACAGTTAGTTTCTGTGGCAGCTGCTCTTATTCCTTTCCTTGAAAATGACGATGCTAACCGTGCTCTTATGGGTTCAAACATGCAACGTCAAGCTGTGCCTCTTGTTAAATCAGAAGCACCATTTGTTGGAACAGGTATGGAATACAGAGTTGCGACTGATTCAAAAGCAACAATCCAAGCAGAAAATGATGGTGTTGTAACACAAGTTGATTCAACAAGAATAGTTGTTCAAACAACAGGTAAAAAATCAAAATCTGCAACTGGTGTTGATATTTACAAACTTCAAAAATTTGTAAGATCAAACCAAGATACTTGTATCAATCAAAAACCTATTGTTAAAGTTGGTGATAAAGTTAAAGCAGGCGATATTCTTGCTGATGGTCCTTGTACTGATTTAGGTGAATTAGCATTGGGTAGAAATGTTCGTGTGGCATTTATGCCTTGGCAAGGTTATAACTATGAAGACGCGATTGTTATTAGTGAACGTGTTGTTAAAAATGATGTGTTTACTTCTGTTCATATTGCTGAATTCGAAGTTATGGCTCGTGATACAAAACTTGGTCCAGAAGAAATCACAAGAGACATTCCAAACGTTGGTAGTGAAGCTTTGAAAAACTTGGATGAAACAGGTGTTATTCATATTGGTGCACATGTTAAAGCAGGTGATATTTTAGTTGGTAAAGTTACACCAAAAGGAGAAACTCCTGTTACTCCTGAAGAAAAACTTCTTCGTGCAATATTTGGTGAAAAAGCAACTGAAGTTCGTGATACATCACTACGTGTTCCACCTGGAACAGAAGGTACAATCTTAGATGTTAGAATGTTCTTCCGTCGTGGTATTCAAAAAGATGAAAGAGCTTTGTCAATTGAATATATGGAAATTGAAAACCTTAACAAAGATAGAAATGATGAAAGACAAATCTTAGAAAATGGATTTAATGAAAAATTAAAAGCATTTTTGGATGGTAAAGTTGTTCTTGATGCGCCAAAAGATGTTGCATCAAAAGGTGATACTTTGTCAGCAAAAGATTTAAATGGTATTCCATCAGTTAAGCTTGCAAAAATAAAACTTGAAAATGAAAAATATCAAGAAGCTTTGACACAACAAATTTCAGAATTTGAAGAAGTTGTAAATCAAATGGAAGCAAAGTTTGATGATAAAGTTGAAAAAATCAGACAAGGTAATGATCTTCTTCCTGGTGTTTTAAAAGTAGTAAAAGTATTTATTGCTGTTAAAAGAAAACTTCAAGTTGGTGATAAAATGGCAGGACGTCATGGAAATAAAGGTATTGTTTGTCGTGTTGTTCCTGTGGAAGATATGCCATATCAAGCAGATGGAACTCCTGTGGATATAGTTTTAAATCCTTTGGGTGTGCCATCACGTATGAATGTGGGACAGATTTTGGAAACTCATCTTGGATGGGCAGCAAAAGGTCTTGGTGTTAAAATTGGCGATATAATGGAAAAAGTTTATGAAAAGAATTTGACCGTTGCCGATCTTCGTGGTGAACTTGAAAAAGTTTATGGTAAAGAAGTTTATGAAGAAGACTTGAAAGCTTTGACTGATGATGAAATCAAAACTTTTGCACAAGGTATTTCAAATGGTGTGCCTATGATGACACCGGTATTTGATGGTGCAAAAGAATCTGATATTTCACATCTTTTAGAAGAAGCTGGTTTAGATAGCTCAGGTCAAGTTGAACTTTATAACGGTGAAAATGGTGAAAAATTCGATCTACCTGTAACAGTTGGTTATATGTATATGTTGAAACTTCATCATCTTGTTGATGAAAAGATTCACGCAAGATCTGTTGGACCTTATTCACTTGTTACACAACAACCTCTTGGTGGTAAAGCTCAGTTCGGTGGACAAAGACTTGGAGAAATGGAAGTGTGGGCGTTAGAAGCGTTTGGTGCTGCTTATACTCTTCAAGAAATGTTAACAATCAAATCTGACGACGTAACAGGTAGAACAAAAGTTTACGAATCTATCGTTCGTGGAAATTATGATTTTGAATATGGAACACCAGAGAGTTTTAACGTTCTTGTAAAAGAAATTAAATCACTTGGACTTAACCTTGAAACTAAGAAATAATAAAGGGGAATAAAAAAAATGATGAATGATATACAAAAAGTTTTTAAAAATACAGTTAGTGTTGCAGATGACGGTTTTAATAAACTGAAAATTTCTGTTGCTTCTCCTGAACAAATAAGATCTTGGTCTTTTGGTGAAGTTAAGAAACCTGAAACAATTAATTACAGAACTTTTAAGCCAGAAAAAGACGGTCTTTTCTGTGCAAAGATTTTCGGACCTGTTAAGGATTATGAATGTCTTTGTG
>CAYJFW010000005.1:3251-13179 GCA_964369895.1 uncultured Bacteroidales bacterium | reverse complement strand
AAAAATACGAAGTTAATTGGATAAAAGAATAAACTTTTTAAGGTAAGGTTTTAACTCATCCATAACTCTTTCTAAAACCCCTGCTTCTCTTTCTGCTACATAAAATGCTCTACCCATATATTCTTTTGCAACTTCTGGATGTTGAAAAAACATTTTTATTTTATCTGCTAGATCTACTTCATCTTTTACCATAATAACTGATTTTTCATCTTCTAATAAATCAAATGTTTCTGTAAAATTATGAACGTGTTTTCCACTTAAAACAACATTATGAAGCCTTGCCGGTTCCATTGGATTGTGACCACCCCATGGAATAAGAGAACCACCAACAAAACTTATATTTGAAAGAGTGTAAAACAAACCAAGCTCACCCATTGTATCAGCAATATAAACATCTGTTTTATCTGTAATATATTCACCTTTTGACCTTAATGCAGGAACTAAACCATTTGCTTTTACAAGATCAACTATTTCTTCACCCCTTGCAGGATGTCTTGGCGCAATAATCATAATTGCTTCTGGAATTCTTTTCTTTATTATAAGGTGTGCAGCAATACACAAAGCTTCTTCACCTTCATGAGTACTTGATGCAACCCAAACACGACGTTTTTGAAACTTTTTATTTAAAGCGTTTAATTCATCTTCTTTGTATGGAAGCGGAGCAACAGCATATTTAAGATTTCCAACATTAACTGTATTTTCAAGCCCCATAATTTCTAATCTTTTTCTATCTTCTTCTGATTTGCCAAAACCAAATTCAAAAGCTCCCATTAAAACATTTGAAAAATCAAGATTGTTTTTCCATTTTTTAAATGATCTATCTGAAATTCTTCCATTTAATAAAACAAGAGGAATATTATGTGATTTTGCACTTAAAATAAGATTAGGCCAAAAATCACTATCAACAAAAAAACCAAGAGACGGTTTCCAAAATTCAAAAAATCTATCTACATAAGAACGTCTATCAACAGGCAAAAATTGATGTATAGCTCTTTTACCTTCAAGTTTTTTTGCCATATTTTCTGCACCACTAACAGTAGTAGTAGTAACAAGAACAGTTACATCTTTGTAATTTTTAAGGATATTTTCAACAACAGGCATAATTGAATTACTTTCACCCAAACTTGCTGCATTAAACCAAACAATTTTACCACTTGGTCTTTTAACAGACGAATAACCAAATCTTTCTTTTCTTCTTGATGAAATTTTTGTTTCCAAACCTTTTGCTCTTCTTCTTGCAAGAATAATTCCTACAAAAGGTTTTGATAATTTCATTAAAATCCTATATAAACATAATTTCATAATAATTCTCCTATTTAATAATTGGTGATATTTTATACTAAACCCTATAAAAAGTCAAAGAAAGTTTTATTTTTTACCATTATCAGGTAAAATAACTGGCATCCCCATTTCCTTATCAAGCTTTAATTGTTTTTCAACCATTCTATCAGTTAAATCCTTTTTAAAACTTTTAAAATCTTCATCTGTTATTTTTTTATCAATAAAAAACAAATCATCAATTTCAATTATTGTTTTTTTAAATGGTTTAACAATCATATATCTATCCCAAGATTTAAGTATTTTAGGTTCCTTAGATGAAACATAAATAGGGACAATAGGAGCACCAGTACTTCTTGCAAAAAGAAGAGAACTATCACTCACCAAATTCATCCTTGGACCCAAAGGACCATCAGGAGTAAAGCCAATTGAAACACCTTTTTTAAGAAGCCTTATTGATTTAATTGCAACTGAACTTGCTTGGGTTTTTGATTTAGAAGAAGTCATTATATTTTTAACACCTAAAAAACCAAAAACTTTACCTATTAATTTACCATCTCTGTGATTTGAAAAAATTCCATATATTGAATGTTTTCTAATACCTATTTTTCCACCCCAAAACTTTGATAGAAAAAAAGATCTGCCATGCCAAAAAAGAACAATAACAGGTTTTCCATCTTTTAAATAATTTTTTAATTTATCAACACCTCTGTATTCAACCGAAGAAAAAATATAAATCACCCTAATTAAAACAGATATAATAAAAGCAATTATACTAGATACAAAATCATTAGACATAGCTTTTTTAACAAATGACATACTTACCTACTCTTCCTCTAAATTTGTAACAACATTTTTTGCCATTTTTGTTTTTAATTTTTTTGAAAGCTCTGTTGTGTTTAAATCTTCATCAACTTTTTCAATATAAATTGAGGTTGCAGGAAGAGCAAAATGAACACCGGCCTCTTCCATAATTTTTTTTATTTTAAACATCAACGCTTCTTTTATTCTTAAATAATCAGACCAAACATTTGTGTTTGTAAAACAATTAAGAACTATATCAACTGAACTTGATGAAAACTGGCTAAGCCTTACATGAACAGGAGCATCCGGAGGTCTTACAAAATCATCATTTTCAAGAATATATTTTTCAATTTCAGATCTTACATACAAAAGCTGATCATGTGTTGCCCTATACTCTAACGCTAAATTCCATTTTATACGTCTGTGTTTTTTTGCAGAATAATTTATAATAGCAGCATCAGCCAAAACACTATTCGGAACATAAAGAGGCGACCTATCAAATTTTTTAATAAGCGTTGATCTAAAGCCTATATTAACAACAATACCCTCAATTGGCATATCTGCATTTTCAAGTTTTATAATATCTCCTACACTAAATCTGTGTTCTGACAAAATTGCAACACCTGAAATAATATTTTTAAACATATCTTGCGCACCAAGAGCAACAGCAGCACCAACAAGCCCAAGTGATGCAACAATAGCACCAACACTAACACCCCATTGTTCTAAAATCGCAGACATGGCAACAATAAAAATTATAAATTTTATAACCCTTGCAATCCAAGTTGTAATAAGATTTTTTGTTTTATCTAGATAAAGTTTTTTAAATGCAAATGCAATTGGATTAACAAAAGTATAAACAAACCAAGCTATATTAAATATATAAATCGATTTTAAAAAATTCCTTGTATAAAACAAAAGAAAAGGAGGTACTTTTAAAATATCAAGTGCAAAATAAACACCAACAACAACAGGAATAAATGAAATAGGAGCTCCCATATCACTAACAAAATCTCTTGCCTCAGAAGTTAATTTTCTTGCGAAAACAAAATCTAATAATTTTACAATAATAAAAGAAAAAACTCCTCTAATAAGAAGTGCAAAAATAATAATTAAAAACGAAGCTGTTAACCTACCAATTTCTGTAAGATTAAGCCAATTATAAAAATTATTTAAATAAACATTAAAAAAATCACTATTAAAAAAATCCATTTCCATATCTCCTATAAAAAGATTATAGCAAAAAAAAACAATAAAAACAAATATTATTTATTAAGATATTTATAAAGCTGAAATGGAGTGATAATTTTAAAAGAATTTATACCCAAAACCCTTTTTACTACTTCAACACACGTAAAAACACCAAAACCTATTTTTCTTTTTGGTTTATATTGTTTTTCTACCTTTAAAACCTTCATACCATTTACTTCAAAATATTTTTTTAAATTAAAAACAGAAACAGGCGAAAATCCAACTTCAATCTTATTTATAATAGGATCCAAAACAAATGTTTGGTAATTATCACCAAAAAACAAAAAACAATGTTTAAAATCCTTCTTTAAAAAAAACAAAAAACGAAAATTCACAGAAGGACAAAACACAACATAAAAATCTGAAAAACTATCAACTATTCCTGATCGTTGCATTTTACAATCCCTTTATTTTTTAAAATTATTTCAATTTTATCCATAGCATCACTCCACCACAAAGCTTCATCTTTTTCCTCTTCGATTCGCTCATCAGGAACAATTTGCATCCTTCCATACTTGATAAGTGTCTTTAAATGCCTTTCACTTATCTTTTTTGCCAAATAAAGTTTAGAAACCACCAAATAAATATCATCCAAGTTGCAAACTCTAATAATTCTGTTTGAAGAATTATTTAATTTAAAACCATTTCTTTCATCATACCTACAATACCAAAACCAAGCTTCTTCTGCATTTTCAAATAAAACATAATTTTGATTCTTATCAAAAAAATAATAATTATCCTCTTTTTTGAAATTTTTCATAACCCCCTCCTTTATTATATTTTTTTCGTCAGATTTTAGGAACAAATACCGAACATCTTTAATAATTAACACACAAAATTTAAAAGTCAATCACTTTTTAGCATTTTTATATATTAATACTTGAATTATAAATTATTTTCTAGTATAAGTTGTATGTGTGAGGCTTGTTCTTAAAAGGGAGAAAAAAAATGGATACAGAACACTCAAAAATATGGCAAACAATAGATAAAATTGCCTATATAAATGGAATATCCGTATCGGCTCTTGCAAAAAAAGCGGGTTTAGATGCAACAGCCTTTAATAAAAGCAAAAGATTTTATCCTAGTGGTAAATTTAGATGGCCTTCCACAGAAAGTATTTGTAAAGTAATAAGAGCTACAAATATGTCTTGGGAACAATTCACAAAATATCTGGAACAATCCATCTAAAGATTTTTAAAACTATATTTATTTTTTGTAGAAATAAGATAATTTTTATGATATAATACTTATAGTTTGAAAATTAAAACCTACAAAGGGGGAGAAATATGGATATGAATAACGATTTTTTCGGAGATATAAAAAGAGACGAATTTGAAGAAGAAACAATTTCAAATTCAGGTATAAATTATGGTGAACATCAACCAAAATCATCAACAAGAACTATTCTAATTGCAATAGGAGCTGGTGCGATTTTTGCAGGCGCTTTGGTATTAATGTTAGGATCAAGTTCAAAAGAAAATGATGTAAACAATTTGGCTGATATACCTACTATTTCTTCCCCTTCTGAATCTATAAAAATTGTGCCAGAAGAAGTAAAATTAAATGAAGTTTTTGAACAGGCAAGCATTTATACGCCAACAAAAATAGAAGAAGAAAAAAAACTTCCAAAAGTAGAAAAGAAAATTGTAAAAACAAAACCACTACCAAAAATCAAACCTAAAAAAGCAAAAGAACCTGTAAAACCAGTTGTTATTAAAAAAGAAAATAAACCAGAAATAAAACTTATTGAAAAAACAACAAATGTTAAAGGTGAAGTAGAGGTATCTCCTCTTCAAGCAGGTGGCCCATGGAATGTTCAAATAACATCCACAGGTTCAGAAGCAGCAGCAAAAAAAGAATGGACTTCTTTAACTGCAAAACATCCTGAAATTTTAAAAGGTTTATCACACACAATAAATAAAACAAATGTTGATGGTAAAGTATATTACAGATTAAGAGTATCTGGACTTGAAAACAGCACTATTGCAACTGAAATTTGTGATAAATTAAAAGCAAAAAGCGTATCTTGTTTTGTAACAAAATAAGGAGTTTAAAATGGTTCATTTAAATGAAATTATTATAGTTTTAGTTGTTGTTTTAATACTTTTTGGAACAGGTAAATTCCCAAAAATTATGCAAAACATAGCAGAAGGAATAAAAGTTTTCAAAAAAGAAGTAAAAGACAATAAAAAAACTCCTTCACAAAAAAATGTAAAGAAAGCCACAAAAAAAACAAAAAAATAAATGATTACAAAAGAAAACTTAATGCCTGATACTTTAAGGCTGTATTTTAAAAAATTATGCCTAAAATCATCTGGCATTTTTTTTATTATGCTAACTTTTTATATGCTTTTTTCAATGTTTTTTTATAATACTACAGATAACTCATTAAACACTGCAAGCACATTTGAAACAAAAAATTTAATGGGATATTTGGGTGCGCACATATCAAACATTTTGCTTTATTTCTTTGGACTTTCTTCACTTGTCATAATATACAATATATATTTATTTGGTAAATATTTATATTCACCTTCAAAACTGCACAGAAACATAAAAACAATAACTGCATATACACTAATAAGTTTAATTCCTCTATCTTTAAGCTTATCATATATATCAAATATAATTTTCGAAACATTTCCAACAAAAACCGGACTTGGTGGCATTCTTGGATTATCTTTAAAATCAAATATTATGGATATATTATATTCTCTTTCAATTACATCTTATATGGAAATCATAATATTTATAATATCATTTTTAATATCTGTAATCACACTTTATTTTGCAACTGATTTAACAAATGATTCCATAATAAAATTTGAAAATTTCATAAGCTTATCTTATATAAAAATAAAAAATTATATACTTTTATTGTTAAAGAAAAAACCTCAAACAATAAATTTCAAAAAAACAGAAAGCTCTCTTCTTAATATTACAAAAAAAATAATAAAAGAAAAACCACAACCAGTAAAAAAACAAATAATTGAAAAAAAAGAAAACATAAAAGAAGAAAATAAAAAAGGATATATACTTCCATCAATTGAACTTTTAACAAAACATAAAAATGAAAAATTTGAATTTTCATCAAATGAAGAATCAAATGTAAAAAAAGCAAGAATGCTTGAAAGCATTTTAACAGAATATAAACTTGTCGGAAAAATTACAAACATAAAAACAGGTCCTGTAATAACTCTTTTCGAAATGGAACCTGGACCTGGAATAAAAACATCACAAATAAAAAGCTTAAACGAAGATATCGCAAGGAAAATTGAATCAATTTCAACAAGAATTTCTGTAATCTCAGGCACAAACAAAGTTGGTATTGAACTTCCAAACCTAAAAAGACAAACAGTAGGACTAAGAGAACAATTCGAAACAGATTGTTTTAAATACTCTGATCACAAACTTCCAATATGTCTTGGTGCTGATACATCTGGAAAATCTGTATTTGTTGATCTTGCAACTATGCCTCACTTGCTTATTGCTGGAACAACAGGAAGTGGTAAATCAGTTGGTGTTAACGGAATGATTCTTTCACTTCTTTATAAATACACACCTGACGAATGTAAATTTATAATGATTGATCCTAAAATGGTTGAATTTTCAATTTATAATGACATACCACATCTTTTAATTCCTGTTGTAACAGAACCAGCCAAAGCAGTTGCAGCTTTAAAATGGGCAGTATTTGAAATGGAAGAAAGATACAGAAATATGGCAGCAATAGGCGCAAAAAATATTGAAAGCTATAATGAAAAAGCAAAAAAGAAAAAAGGCGAATTTATAAGCCGTGAAGTACAAACAGGATTCGATCCACAAACAGGCGAACCAACACATGAAATAAAAAAAGTTGCAATAGAAGAAATTCCATACATTGTAATTGTTGTTGATGAAATGGCAGACCTTATGCAAACCGCCAAAAAAGAAGTAGAAGCTGCAGTAGCAAGACTTGCCGCAATGGCTCGTGCGACTGGAATACATCTTATTCTTTCAACACAACGTCCATCAGTCGATGTTATAACAGGAACAATAAAATCAAACTTCCCAAATCGTATAAGTTACCGTGTTGCATCAGGCCAAGACAGCCGCACTATACTTAACGAATACGGCGCAGAACTTATGCTTGGAAAAGGAGATATGCTTTATATGGCAATGGGTGGAAACACAGCAAGAATTCATGGGGCATTCGTAAGTGAAAAAGAAATAGAAAACATAGTTTCATTTATAAAAACACAGGCCAAACCAAACTATGTAAACCACATAACACATCAAAAACCAAATCCCAGAGATTTAACACCAGAACAAAAACAAGCAATAAAAGAAGGGCAAAACGATGATCTTTATGCCCAAGCAGTTGAAATAATTCTAAGAACCGAAAGACCATCCATATCATATCTTCAACGTCAACTTGGAATTGGTTATAATAAATCTGCAAACTTAATTGAAAAAATGGAAGCCCAAGGAATACTTTCAAAGCCAGACAGCACTGGAAAACGAGTAATTTTAACAAAAAAAGATTAAAAAATACTTGATAAACAAACAAATTTAAAATACCATACAAAAAACGGAGAAAGAATTGAAAAAGTTTATTATTTCATTATTAGTATTTTTATTTTGCAATGTTTCTATTACATCTGCTGGAACACAATTAAACCCAGAAGAAAAGGCAACAACAGAACTTGTATCAAATATTGAAAAATATATAAATTCACTTCAAACAATAAGTGGTAAATTCGATCAAAAATCTTCAAATGGAGCTGAAGAAACAGGAACTTTTTATATAAAAAAACCAGGAAAAATGAGACTTGAATACGAAAGCCCAATGTTACTGATTGCTGATGGAAATTCAATCGTATACCAAGATAAAAAACTTGATCAAATATCATACATATCAATGGATTCAAACCCAGCATCAATGATACTTAACAAAGAAATAAAATTAACAGGCAAAAATCCAAATGTTGAAATAAAAAAAATATATGCTAATTCTGATAACACAACAGAAATTACTCTTTCAACACCAAATGAAAAACATTCTGGAACAATAACATTAATATTTGAAACACTTCCTTTATCTCTTTTTGGTTGGAAGGTAACAGACCCTCAAGGTGTTACAACAAATGTAACTCTTTCAAACATAAAACCAGAAACAAGCCTCTCAGACAGCCTATTTAAAATAACCAGAGGTAAGTCAATAGGCACCAAAAAGAAAAACAAATATTATTAATATGATAATAGATATAACAAAAAAAGAAGATACAATTAAATTAGCAACTGAATTTGCAAAAAATGTAAAAACAGGAAATCCAATACTTCTTTATGGAACACTTGGTATTGGAAAAACATTTTTCACATCCCATCTAATACAAACATTATTAAAAAAAGAAGAAGATATCCCAAGCCCAACTTTTTCAATACTTCAAACATATGAAACAAAAAACCAAACAATATCACACTATGATTTATACAGAATAAAAGATGCAAATGAACTTTTCGAACTTGATATTGATAATTCATTAAAAAATAACATTACAATAATTGAATGGCCAGAGATAATAGAAGATTATATAAAAGAAAATTTTACATACACATCAATAACTTTTAAAAATAAAAACAACAAAAAATTCATAATTATCGAAAACAAAGAATAAAATCCTAAAATAACCTTTTAAAATAAACAATTTTCAATATATACTTAACTAAATTTTAATATTTTACTTGTTTTGAAGAATATTTTTATATATACTTACACTATAAAAACTTAAACAATTCAACTTGGAGTAGAATATTAAGGAGATAATATGGGAGCACACAAAAATTCTTCTAATAAAGGCATGAAAGAAATTCCTTTAAATATAAAAATCCCAAAAACAATTAAATCAAACCCTAATTCAAAATTTTTTATACATCTTCCAAATGAAACATTTGAACTTTCTGGTGGTAAAAACTTTGAAAGCGGATTTTGGTCTATAAGCAAAGAAGAATTGAAAAACACAAAAATAATTGCTCCTTCATCAAAAGTATCTTTCCAATTCCTTTTAATAAATAAAAATTCAACAGAAGATGAAATTGCAAGTAATGTATATTATAAAAATGGAGAATTATTAACAGGACCACTTATAAGTGCAGATTATATTTTAAACCCAGAAGAAATAAATATTAAAATAAAAAGCTTTTCTCCTGATACAAGTTTTGAAATAGAAGGATTACCTAAAGTACTTACATTATCAAAAGGTGGCAAAATAACTTCTGAAATATGGGAATTAACTGAATCAGAAGCCCAAGATTTAACAATTAAAATCCCTACTGATTTCAAAGAAGAAAGATTACATCTTACAATAACAGGAAATACAAAAGAATATCCACACCTTAAAACTCATTTTAATCTGATAATAAATCTTAATGAAAATAAAACACCACATCAAACAAAATACAAAGAAATAACAATACCAGCGGAAAACATAATTAAAAAATCAAAAATTAAATGTTCAAGAGCTTCAAGAGAAAATTAATTATAACTTAAATGAAGAAAATTATGAGGAATTTGAAGACTATGAAGACTATGACCTGTTTGATGAAGATGACTATA
>CAYJFW010000005.1:0-3241 GCA_964369895.1 uncultured Bacteroidales bacterium | reverse complement strand
TCAAAAATTAAATACGATAAATATGTTTTAATTATAAAAAACGTTCCTGATTATTGCTGTATCGATAACGCAGTAAAACTTGAAAATAAATGGATAGTCTCAGAAAGCCATAACAAAGAAATTCTTATAAAAAATTTCAATACTAAAAAGGACGATTTTGAAATAAAAACTGAATTCATAATACTAAATAACGGTCTTCCAACAAACGATAATATCTATACACAAAAAGTAAAATGCGATTTCAAAGATGAAAAAATAAAGATAAAAGACTTTACAAAATGCATAACTTGTAAAAATATAAAAAACTGTAAAATGTTCAATGATTTTATGAATTATATTGGTTATTCAACCATTTTAAAACACATTATCCACAAATAAGAAATAAACAATAATTTTTTATTTTTTAACATATTGATTTTACAAACTTTTTAATTTGATATTTTTTATCAAAAAAAGTTATATTTTAAGGCTTTTTTCCTTGCTTTTTTTTTATAGTTTTGCTAGTATTTCTCAGTAAAAAATAATAAGTATAAAAGGAGAAAAAAATTGGATAATCAAAACGAAAATCAAGTTCAAAAAAAAGAAAATGATAAAAGTATAAAAGTTGCACCTATCGTTCATGAAATGCAAACTTCATACCTTGACTACGCAATGAGCGTTATTATCTCTCGTGCACTTCCTGATGTTCGTGACGGACTTAAACCTGTTCACCGCCGTATCATCTATGCCATGAAAGAAAATGGATTCGAATACGGAAAACCATTCAGAAAATCTGCTCGTGTAGTCGGAGACGTTATGGGTAAATACCATCCACACGGCGACAGCGCAATTTATGATGCAATGGTAAGAATGAGCCAAGATTTCTCAATGGGCGTAACAATGATTGATGGCCAAGGTAACTTTGGTTCAATGGACGGTGATGGTGCCGCTGCTATGCGTTATACCGAAGCAAGAATGTCAAAAGCTGCATCTTATATGGTTGAAGACCTAGAAAAAGAAACAGTTGCATGGCGTCCAAATTATGACGAGTCAACAAAAGAACCAGAAGTTCTTCCAGCACGTTTCCCAAATCTTCTTGTAAACGGAAGTGGTGGTATTGCAGTTGGTATGGCAACAAATATTCCTTCGCACAACCTTGGTGAAGTAATTGATGCATGTTGTGCAACAATTGATGATCCAAACCTAACAGTTGAAGATTTAATTAAATACGTTCCTGCACCTGATTTCCCAACTGGAGGTATGATTTTGGGTCTAAGCGGTTCATACAGCGCATATACAACAGGTCGTGGTTCTGTTATTATCCGTGCAAAAACACATTTCGAAGAAGTAAGAACAAAAACAGCAATCATAGTTGACGAAGTTCCATACCAAGTAAATAAAAAGGTTATGATTGAAAAAATTGCTGAACTTGTAAAAGACAAAAGAATTGAAGGCATCTCAGATATCCGTGATGAATCTTCTCGTCAAGGCGTTCGTGTTGTAATTGAACTTAAACGTGATGCAGTTCCAGACGTTATATTAAACCAACTTTATAAATATTCTCAACTTCAAACAAGCTTTGGCGTAAATATGCTTGCAATTAACAAAGGTCGCCCTGGCTTAATGAACCTTAAACAAATAATTGATGCATTTATTGAATTCCGTGAAGAAGTTATAAGAAACAGAACTATCTATGATCTTAATAAATCAAGAAACAAAGCACACGTATTAGTTGGTCTTGCAATAACTGTTGCAAATATAGATGAAGTTATTGCTCTTATCCGTGCAGCAAAAGATCCAAACGAAGCAAAAGAAGGCCTTATGGCTCGCGATTGGAAAGCAACAAATATGCAGGCTTTAATTGATCTTATTGACGATCCAGAAAGTCAAATCATAAACGGTACTTATAAACTTTCTGAAACCCAAGCAAAAGCAATCCTAGAATTAAAACTTCATAGGTTGACAGGACTTGAACAAGAAAAACTTGAAGGTGAAATCAAACAAACAGGTCTTGATATCCAAGAATATCTATCAATTCTTGAATCTAAAGAAAAACTTTATGGTATTATGAAAGACGAACTTCTTGAAGTAAAAGAAAAATTTGCAATCCCAAGAAGAACTGAAATAATCCCATCTGAATTTGAATCAGATATTGAAGATTTAATTGCAAAAGAAGATATGGCTATCACTATTACAAACACTGGCTATATCAAACGTGTTGCTCTTAATGTTTACAAAGCACAAAATCGTGGTGGAAAAGGAAGAAATGCAATGAACACAAAAGAAGAAGATTTCGTAACAGATGTTTTCGTTGCAAATACTCATACCCCACTTATATTCTTCTCAAACAAAGGTATTGCATATAAAATGAAAGTATACAGACTTCCTCTTGCAACACCACAATCTGTTGGAAAGGCTTTAATAAACCTTCTTCCACTTGAACAAGGCGAAACAATTTCAACAGTTATGCCGCTTCCTGAAAACGAAGCAGAATGGGATAACCTATATGTAATGTTCGCAACATCAAAAGGAACAGTAAGAAGAAATAAACTATCTGATTTCTTAAACATCCGTCAAAACGGTAAAATTGCAATGAAATTTGATGAAGATGGTGATGAACTTATCTCTGTTAAAACTTGTGCTGAAAACGAAGATGTATTCTTAACTTTAAAAGGTGGAAAATGTATCCGTTTCCCAGTACCAGAAGTTCGCGTATTCCAAAGCCGTAATTCAACAGGTATCCGCGGTATAAAAGTTGATAGTGGAGATAAGGTTATATCTATGTCAATAATCAACCATACAGATGCAGACAGCGATACTCGTGCAGCTTATCTAAAAATGTCAAAAGCATTAAGAAGAGTTGAAGGCGAAGACCTAGAAGGCGAAGAAGTTCTGGAAACAACAAAAACTCTAACAGAAGAAGAGTTTAATGAATTAGCCGAAAAAGAACAATTCATCCTAACTGTAACAGAAACAGGATTCGGAAAACGTACATCTTCTTATGAATACAGAACAACTCATCGTGGTGGTAGTGGTATCGCAAATATCAAAATCGCAGGAAAAACAAAAGCAGTTGCGTCATCTTTCCCAATAGAAGACAAAGAAAACATACTTATTGTTACAGACGGTGGTAAAATGATACGTCTTGGCGTTGAAAAAATCCGTATTGCTGGACGTCAAACAATGGGTGTAACTCTTCTTAAAACTGCTGAGAAAGAAAAGGTTGTATCAGTTGCAATAATAAAAGAGTCTGATGAAGAGG
>CAYJFW010000004.1:0-13879 GCA_964369895.1 uncultured Bacteroidales bacterium | reverse complement strand
CCGAGCTTGCACACGGCGTACCAATTGGTGGCGAACTTGACTATTTGGACGAAGGCACAATAGGCGAAGCCATAAAACAAAGAAAATCTGTTTAACTTAAAATTTTAAGCTTCAATCAAATATAAAAAAGTATTTAAGAAAAGCCAAAATTTTAGCGTATATATAATACGTGAATTTTGACTTATTCGAAAAATAGGGTGCTATTAGTAAGAAAGAATTAAATTTTTTCCTTTATTTAATATCAGTTGCCTTAGTAATAACATTATCAATAAGACCGAAATTTTTTGCTTCCTCTGATGACATAAAATTATCACGTTCTACTGCTGCTTCTACTTCTGTTATGCTTTTTCCTGTGTGTTCTGCATAAAGCTTATTCATTCTACGACGAATGTTTAAAATCTCTCTTGCATGAATTTCTATATCTGTTGCTTGCCCTCTGAATCCACCAAGCGGTTGATGTATCATAATTCTTGAATTTGGAAGCGAAAATCTTTTTCCTCTTGCACCACCTGCAAGCAAAAATGAACCCATTGAGCATGCTTGACCAATACAAAGTGTTGCAACATCCGGTTTAATATATTGCATTGTATCATAAATTGCCATACCAGAAGTAATAACTCCACCCGGAGAATTTATATACATATAAATATCTTTATCTGGATTTTCACTTTCTAAAAACAAAAGCTGTGCCACAATCAAACTTGCAGATGTATCATTAACTTCACCATTTAAAAATATGATTCGTTCTTTCAAAAGACGGGAAAAAATATCATAACTTCTTTCCCCTCTTCCTGTTTGTTCAACAACCATAGGTACTAAATCCATAACTTCATTCATTTTCATATCCTTTCTTTATTTTTTATAATTCAATTTATTATATATTTTTTTCTTGCATTTTAAAAGTAAAATGTTTAAAATATAAATACATTCTTAAAATCAGAAAGAGTGGGAGCCTAAAAGCCCCGCTTTTTTTAATAAAGCAAAGGATAAATATGTTAATAACTGAAAAAATTGAAAACGTTTTAACTCCCATTGCAAACGAACACTCTCTAAGGATTGTGCAAATTTCATATTCACATAAAACATTACAAGTTTTAGTTGAAAAAGATGATTACTCATCACCAACCATTTCTGAATGTGAAAAAGCAAGCAAGGGATTCGCTGCAATATTGGATGTTGAAGATTTAATTTCTGAAAAATACTTTTTAGAAGTAAGCTCAGCAGGTCTAGCAAGACCACTTATAACTATTGATGATTATAAACATTTTACAGGAAGAGATATAAAGCTTGAACTTAAAATGCCAAGAAATTTTGAAGACACAAGAAAATCTTTCAAAGGAAAAATTGAAAACGTAAATCAAAATATTATAACACTTGAAACAACACTTGATAACCAATTACAAAAAATTGATTTGGAATTTGATAACATATTAAAATCAAAACTTCTAATCACAGACGACTTTATAAAACAACTTTTAAAAGATGAAAAAAAAGAAAGGAAAAACCAAAATGTATAAATCTTTATCTTTACCAAGACCTGAACTTGTAGCTATTGCAAACAGTGTAAGTTTGGAAAAAAATATCGAAACAGAAATTGTTTTCCACGCTCTAGAAGCAGCAGTTGAAAAGGTTGCAAAAAACAAATATGGTTACGACTATAATATTGTTGCACAAATAGATAGAAAAGACGGAACAATAACAATTCTAAAAAGAATAACTGTTGTTGGTGATGAAATATTTGATGACGAAGGCGAGCCTGTTGAATTCGATGCAAACAAAATGATAAAAATTGAAGATGCAAAAAAAAGAGACGAAGCTCTTGAAATAGGATCTTTTATTGATGAAGAATTACTTCCAGTTGATTTTGGAAGATCAAATTTTCAATCAGTAAGACAAATAGTTCTTCAAAAAATTAAATCAGCAGAAAAAGAAAAAGAATTTGCAGAATTTTCTGACAAAGGAACAACAGTTATAAACGGTATCGTAAAACGTGTTGAATACGGAACTATTTATGTTGATATAAATGGAAAAGCAGAAGGTATAATAAGAAGAAACGAAAGTATTCCTCGCGAAAATCTTCATGTTGGTGACAGAATTCGTGCTCTTATTTTAGAAGTAAGAAGAGATAATAACGGTCCACAAATTTTCTTAACTCGTTCACACCCACTGTTCCTAGCAAAACTTTTCGAAGCAGAAATTCCAGAAGTATACGAAGGCACAATAGAAGTTAAATCAGTAGCAAGAGATCCTGGCTCTCGTGCAAAAGTTGCAGTAATAGGCCATGACACATCTGTTGATCCTGTTGGTGCATGTGTTGGTATGAAAGGAAGTCGTATCCAAAACATAGTAACAGAACTTGCAGGCGAAAAAATTGATGTTATTGAATGGACTGAAAACGTTGCAAACCTAGTTGTTGACGCCCTATCTCCTGCAAAAGTTGCAAAAGTTATCGTTGACGAAGAAGCAAAGAAAATCGATGCAATAGTTGAAGACGATCAACTTTCATTTGCAATAGGAAGACATGGTCAAAACGTACGTCTTGCATCTCAACTTATTGGTTGGGGAATTGATGTTATGAGCGAAGATCAATCATCTGAAAAACAAAGAAAAGACGTAAAAGAAAGAACAGACAGATTTATTTCTGCGCTTGACATTGATGATGTTATTGCTCATCTTCTTGTTGTTGAAGGGTTTTCAACCATAGAAGAAATTGCTCTTGTTCCATTAAATGAACTTCAAGAAATTGAAGGTTTTGATGAAAATCTAGCAACAGAACTTCAATCACGTGCAAAAACTGCAGTTGAAAAAGAGAAAAAAGAATTTGATGCAAAATCAAAAGAACTTGGAATTGAAACAAGCCTTTCATCATTCGAAGATTTAACATCAGAAATGATACTTACTCTTGGACAAGCAGGAATAAAAACAATAGACGATCTAGCAGACCTTGCAACAGATGAACTTCAAGAAATTGTAGGGGCTGATAAACTAAATGAAATGACAGCTGAAAAAGTTATTATGGCAGCAAGAAAACATTGGTTTGAAGAAGACGAAAAATAATAAAAAATAAGTGAGGTAGAAATGGCCGAAAAATTAACATTAACACTTGGTACAAAACTAAGCTCATCCCCTTCAAAATCAAGCGGGATTGCAGTTGAAGTTATCAAAAAAAGACGTATCCTTTCGACTGACCCGAAAGATTCTGCTGTTTCAGCCTCTCCTTCTGTTGGTGAAACACAAAATACAAACAAACTTAAAAGCATTCTTGAAAATGCAAAAAAAGTTGAAGAAGAAGCAAAAAAAGAAGCTGAAAAACTAGCAGAAATCGAACGTGAACGTAAATCTTTAATTGAACAAGATAAAATTGAACAAGAAGAAGTATCAAAAAAATTAAATAAATTTAATAATGATGATAATTCTGAAAAAGAAGAAGAACATAAAAAATATAAAAAGAACAAAGATGTTTACGAAGATGATGATGAAGTTACAAATAAAAAAGGTAAAGCTTCTGATAAAGATAAATCAAAAAACAAATTAAAAGACACAAGAAAAATTAATTTTTCAAATGTTGTTGTATCAAGCAGCGATTTAGATATTGAAGACGAAGAAGGCACTCCTCAAATTTCAAACTCTCTAAACTCTGCAATAGAAGCTGTTGGTGTACACCAACACAGACGTTCTTTTGCTTCAATAAAAAGACAAAAAGAAAAAAATTATCGTAAATTTATGGAACGCCAAGAGCCAAAAGAAACTGTTAAAACATATCACGAAGTTATACTTCCAGAAACAATTTCTGTTAAGGATTTATCTGTTCGTATGGCAGAAAAAAGCAGTGATGTTATAAAAACAATGATGAAACTTGGAATTATGGCAACAATAAATCAAATAATTGACGCTGATACTGCTGAACTTATTGTAATGGAAATGGGACATACAGTAAAACGTGTATCAGACAGCGATAGTATTACTTCTATCCTAGAAGATGCAAAAGTTGATGCAGTATTTGAAACACGCCCTCCTGTTGTAACAGTTATGGGGCATGTTGATCATGGTAAAACATCTCTTCTTGACGCACTAAGAAAAACTGACGTTGTGTCAGGTGAAGCAGGTGGTATCACTCAACACATTGGTGCATATCAAATCAAAAACAAAGACGGAAGAAAAATTACATTTATTGACACGCCAGGACACGAAGCTTTCTCATCAATGCGTGCACGTGGTGTTAATATAACTGACATAGTAATTCTTGTTGTTGCAGCAAACGACAGCATAATGCCACAAACTGTTGAAGCAATCAATCATGCAAAAGCAGCAGGCGTTCCAATGATTGTTGCAATAAATAAAATTGACCTTGCAGAGGCAAATCCAGAAAAAGTTCGTATGGACTTACTTCAACATGGGCTTGTTGTTGAAAAAATGGGTGGTGAAATTTTAGATGTTGAAATATCAGCAAAAAATAAAATTGGTCTTGATAAGCTAGAAGAACTTCTTCTTTTACAAGCAGATATGCTAGAACTTACTGGAAACATTTCTGGTAATGCAACTGGTGCTGTGATCGAAGCAAAAATGGAACAAGGTCGTGGTTCAACTGCAACTGTTCTTATTCAAAAAGGATCTCTTAAAAAAGGTGATATTTTCGTATCTGGTTCTTCAACTGGTAAAGTTCGTGAACTTCTTGATGAACATGGCAAAAAAGTTGAAATGGCAATCCCATCACAACCTGTTGTTGTTCTTGGATTCGAAGGCACTCCAACTGCTGGTGATGACTTTGTTGTTGTTGAAAGTGATGCAAAGGCTCGTGAAGTTGCAGACTACAGAAAAAGAAAAGATAAAGAAAAACAAATGGTTCAAAAGAAATCAAATTGGCAAGAACTTTTCCAAAACATCAAAGAAGGAAAAGCAGAAACCTTGCCTGTTATTATCAAAGCAGATACACAAGGTTCAGCCGAGGCAATTTCTGATTCCCTATTAAAAATACCATCAGAAAAGGTAAAAGTTCGTGTTATGCATTCAGGCGTTGGTGCAATAAATGAATCTGACATAACTCTTGCAAATACAACAGGTGCAGTTGTTATTGCTTTTAATGTTCGTGCAAACACAAATGCAAAAGATCAGGCAAAACGCGACGAGGTTGATATCCGCTACTACTCAATCATCTATAACATTGTTGATGATATAAAAGTATTGATGTCAGGTCTTCTTGCTCCGGTTATAAAAGAAAACTTTATTGGTTATGCCGATGTTCTTCAAGTTTTCAATGCAGGTAAAGCAAAAGCAGCCGGCTGTAAAGTAACCGAAGGTATAGTTAAAAAAGGTTGTGGCGTTAGAATGCTTCGCGATAACATTGTTATATTCGAAGGCAAACTTGCACAACTTAAACGTATGAAAGAAGATGTAAAAGAAGTCCGCCAAGGTATGGAATGTGGTATCTCATTTGATAATTTCAATGATATCATAGAAGGCGATAGACTTGAATGTTTTGAAACCGAAGAAATCAAAGCAACACTTTAATAAATTGAGGCCTCCAAGGCCTCTTTTTTTACCCATTTAAATAGATACAAATCTAAAAAACAACTGTTTTTGTCCACGCTTTTTATCCTTAAAACCTCTTAAACCTCATTAAAATTGATTTTATCAAAAACCCAGCTCTTTTTTATCATTTTTTTGTAAAAACACCTATTTACAAACAATAAAAAGTTTAGGTTTTTCCTTGCTTTTCAAGTATTTTTTTTATAAAATCATAAGGTATTTTAAATACCAAAAGGAAAGGTTAAAAAATGTCAGAAAATAAAGATAAAAAAGATTTAGAAATAACAATTGAAAACGAAGAAATTCAAGAAGAAGTAATTGAACTTAAAGAAACTCAAACACAAGAAAGTGATGAATCACTTCGTGCACAACGTGATCTTATGGCGCACGACAAAGATGCAATAAAAAAAGCAGAAACAGAATACTCAGCAGACAGTATCAAATACCTAAAAGGTTTAGAAGCTGTTCGTAAACGTCCAGGTATGTACATAGGTGATACAGACGACGGCACAGGTCTTCATCATATGGTTTACGAAGTTGTTGATAATGCAATTGACGAAGCTTTGGCTGGCTGGTGTGACAGTGTACAAATTACAATAAACGCAGATGGATCAATTTCTGTTCGCGATAACGGTCGTGGAATACCTGTTGGTATAAACAAAGAAACAGGACGTTCTGCTGCTGAACTTATCATGACAGAACTTCATGCCGGCGGTAAATTTGACCAAAATTCATATAAGGTTTCAGGTGGTCTTCACGGTGTTGGTGTGTCTGTTGTTAATGCTCTTTCATCTTGGTTAGAATTAAGAATATGGCGTGAAGGCAAAGAACACTTTATGAAATTTGCTGATGGTGCTGTAATTGAAAATATAAAAGTTATAAAAGAAGATGCAGGCGAAGAAAAAGGAACAGAAGTAACATTCTTCCCATCAAACGAAATATTCCCATCAATTGAATTTGACTTTTCAACAATCGAAGCAAGACTTCGTGAACTTGCATTTTTAAACAGTGGTGTAAAAATCATCCTAACAGACAGAAGAGGATCAGAGGAAAAACGTTCTGAATTCTTTTTCGAAGGTGGTATCGAAGCATTCGTAAAATATCTTGATAGAAGTAAAAATTCACTTATTCCATCACCAATAAATTTAAAAGGTGAAAAAGAAGGCATCATGGTTGAAGCATCAGTTGAATGGAACGATTCATACCATGAAAATATGCTATGCTTTACAAACAACATTCCACAACGTGATGGTGGTACTCACTTAGCAGGTTTCCGTGCTGCGCTTACTCGTTGTGTAAACTCTTATGTAACAAAAAATTCACTACTAAAGAAAAAAGATGTTGAAATTTCATCAGAAGATATGAGAGAAGGCCTAACATGCGTTCTATCAGTTAAAGTTCCTGATCCAAAATTTTCATCTCAAACAAAAGAAAAACTTGTTTCAAGTGAAGTAAGAGCAGTTGTTGAATCTGTTGTAAATGAAAGACTTTCAACTTGGTTTGAAGAACACCCAACAGAAATAAAATCAATTGTTGATAAAATAGTAGAAGCAGCAACAGCACGTGAAGCAGCAAGAAGAGCCAGAGAACTAACTCGTCGTAAATCAGTTCTTGATATTGCGTCTCTTCCAGGAAAGCTTGCTGATTGCCAAGAACGTGATCCTTCACTTTCTGAATTATTTATAGTTGAGGGAGACAGTGCGGGCGGTTCCGCAAAACAAGGTCGTAACCGTGCGAACCAAGCAATACTTCCACTTCGTGGTAAAATCTTAAATGTTGAACGTGCAAGATTTGATCGTGTTTTATCATCCGAAGTTATTGGAACACTTATTATGGCACTTGGTTGTGGTATTGGAAACGATGAATTTAATATTGAAAAACTTCGTTATCATAAAATCGTAATTATGACCGATGCTGACGTTGACGGTGCACACATAAGAACACTTCTTCTTACTTTCTTCTATCGTCAAATGCCAGAAATAATTGAAAAAGGTTATCTATACATTGCTCAACCTCCTCTTTACAAGGTAAAACGTGGTTCATCAGAAACTTATATGAAAGATGACACAGCCCTTGAAAACTATCTAATTAATCTTGCATCAGAAGAAGGAATGCTGGAAACAGAAAATTCAAGAAGAATTGCAAAAGAAGAACTTCGTGATCTTATTGAACGTGCAAGAAAAATGTCAAAACTTGTTGAACCTATCACAAAATACACACCACTTAAAATTGTTGAAAATGCAGCAATTTCTGGAATGTTTGCTGAAAACTTAACTGACCTTAACTCAGTTGCATCAAAAACAGTTGAAAGAATGAATGCATTTGAACGTGCACATTTCAAAGGTTGGAATTACGAAGTTGTTGACACAGGCGTTAAATTCACAAGAACTCTTCGTGGTGTTGCAGAAGAACATCTTTTAAGAAACGAAGATATAAAAAGTACAGAAGCACATCGTATTGATGAAATGATAAAAGACATCCGTGATATTTTCGAAGGCAAACTTACTTTCACTATGAAAGAGAAAAAACACGACATATCACAACCTATCGAACTTCTTAATAAAATTTACGAAGTTGGTAAAACAGGTCTTTCGATTTCAAGATATAAAGGTCTTGGTGAAATGAACGCGGAACAACTTTTTGAAACAACAATGGATCCGAATGTAAGAACACTTTTACAAGTAAAAGCAGACAACCTTGCAGAAGCTGACGAAGTATTCTCAACCCTTATGGGTGATATTGTTGAACCGCGACGCGATTTCATACAATCAAACGCTCTTAATGTTGTAAATCTTGATATATAATCTTAAGAAGCAAAAATTAAATCCCTCCATTTGGGGGGATTTTTTATTTATACATTTTCTGTTTTTATTTGTTTTAAATCTATATCTATTTTATGATTATTAACTTCTTTATCATATCCATTAACCCAATCTACAACAATTCCAATAATTCCACCAAAAACAATATTTCCTAAAATCCAAGCATTATCAGCATAAATAATTTCTTCCTCATAATCTTCATACCCTTCTTTTTTCAAAGTAAGTATGCTTGGTAAATTTCCATCAGAACCTCTACCTTTAAGATTTATTTTTTTATTTGTTTTACCTACATAATCACCATCTAAATAAATTTCTGCATCATATGGTTTTGAAGTTATATAAACATCCATATGATTTTTATCAACAATAGTTCCACAAGCATTAAGTAAGATTAAAGATAATATTAAGATTTTTTTCATTTGAAGCTCCCTTTTTAATTAATAAAAAAAGCTGCTTAAAAAAAGCAGCGGGGAGTTCAATAATCATCTAAACGTTGACTGTTTTAGTCTTTGAAGGCAAGCCTCCTGAACATACACTAAAACCTCCCCGCTTTCGCAGGGTTGGAAATAGATTTTTATTTCCTGTTTAGAAAGACTATTGACAGCCCCGAGTCCTTTTCTTCAGACTCTAAATACAACTATTCGTTATATCTAATAAAAACTATACACTGGAATACTTTCCTTGTAAATAGGTTTATTTCCTATTTTTTATTTGAATAAAAATAAATATAAAATATAATAAACTTATAATTTTTAAAGGAGATAACTTTATGAAAAAATATTTAATTTTATTATCACTTATTTTAACAAATTGCGCATATGTAAGTTATGATTTATCATCTGTAAAACCAAACGAAGTTGGTATGGATTTAGAATTAAAAGGAAGAATTTTCGAAGCAGATTGTGTTGGAAACTCTGAAACAACAAAACAACAAGTAAAAAAAGAATGTCTTGAAAAAATTTCTCAAACTGTATTTGAAAATGGTTATTCTTATTTCTCTGTGCTTGATAAAGACAATTCATCAAAAACATCACTAAACACTATCAACAATGTAACACCAACAACTTCATCATACTATTCACCAACAATGGGATGGCAAACAAATACTTCTTATAACAGCTCAGTAAACTATTACACATCGACAAGTTATAATGATAAATATTTATTTGTTTTAATCAACGAAGATGAACTTAAAAAATGGCCTAATTATTACATAGTATCTGATTACTATCCGCCAATAGAAAATTAAAAAAGCCCCAACCGGGGCTTTATTTAAAAGCATAATTAACAAAAAATAATCAAACCTGTAAATTTAAAAATTTTTGTGATTAGAGCAAGTATTTAAAAAAGGAGAAAAAGTAAGCTTATATATAATAAGTGCTTTTTCTCCTATTTGCAAAATGCGATGCTATAAGTGCAAAAAGATTAAATTTTCTCTTTCACCATCTCCATCTTATGTTGGAATGCAGATTCAAGATCAATGTCTAAACATCTTGCTAAACACATTGCTTCAAATATAAGACCTGTAAGTTTAACATCCAGTCTTAGTGGTTCTTCCATTTGTTTTTTATTTGCATAACCGAATGATTTTAAAACCTCACGTGAAAACTTTCCCGCTTTGTAATGTACTCTTAACGCCATCACAAGAGCCTTTGTTTTTACTTCTTCATTATGCAAATGTTCATGTTTTTTATGATAATCATTATCAATAAAACTTTGAAGTTCTTTTATATCCATTTTTACCTCCTATGGTTAATTGTTAAACATGTAAAAACATAACACAAAAAATTCCACTACTCCATAAGTCTATATTCAAAGGAAAATCTACTTACTGACTAAAGATAAAAAATAGGATATGTTTAACCTATGCGAACACTCGCATAAACATAAATAAAACAAAGAAAGGATATAAAAATGAAGATACTACATCACATATGCGCTATTTTAGTAATAGTAGGAGCTTTGAACTGGGGTCTAGTTGGAGCTTTCAATTTAAACCTAGTAGAAGTTCTTTTCGGCATGGGAACAAAGCTTACAAAAATAGTTTACATACTTGTTGGACTAAGTGCTCTTGGCGCAATATATCACATCACAACAAAACACCCAAAAAAAGATATGTAATAAAAAACTAACTCCCCTTTTTTATGGGGAGTTTTTATTTATACCTCTGGCTGCAAGAATTGCTGTTGCAAACGCTATATGTAAATTATATCCGCCAAGTTCTCCTGTTAAATCTAAAACTTCACCAATAAAATACATACCTTTTATTTTATCACTTCCCAAATTTTCATTAAGATAGGAAAGACAAACCCCACCTCTCATAACTTCTGCTTTTTCATAACCAAATGAAGTTATATAAGGATATTTAAAAGATTTTATTTTTTGAAAAACCCGGTCTTTTTTTGATATTTTAAAATAATCCATAAAACTTTTTAAAACTCTTAAAGGAACTGTTTTCAATGTTCCATGTGGAACAAAATCAATTTCTAATTCATCTTTTGGATTAACATACAAACTTGCTTTTAATACAGCTGGGCCTGTAATTCCATAATGGGCAAAAAGAAGATTATCACGAAATACTTTATTATTAATTTTTATTTTAACAGGAAGACTTACTCCTGCAAGATTTGATAAAAATTTTAACTCATTTGGATATTTAAGACCTACAAGCGCAGGTTGATTTTGAACCAATTTAAACTTAAAATCTTTTGCAATTTTAAGCCCCATTTCTGTTGCACCTAATCTTGAATATGATTTACCACATGTTGCAATAATTACATTTTTTGATTTTATTTTCTCTACGCCTGTGTCAATTATAAAAAAATCATCTTGTTTCATAAGGCTTAACCCCGCGTGATGAAAAAAATTCAATCGCTTCATCTCTTGTCCAACATTTTAAAATATTATCTATTCGTTCAGTATTTGTTGAAAAATAATTATCACTACTTATATTCATATTTGTAAAATTACAATTTCCACCACCAGTAATAAGAAGCTTTTTTCCAAGCACTTTATTTTTTTCTATTACTAGAACTTTGCCCTTAACTTTCAAAGCAGCCATAAGACCACTTGCACCACCACCAATAACAGCCACATTATAAATCATTAATTATCCTTTTAATAAACTCAATACTCTTATCTATCTCTGCTATATCAATACTATGTCCCATGCCAGGAATAATAATTTCATCAAACATTACACCTTGTGAAATTAAAAAATCTTTTGCATTAAAAAATTCAGACAAAGGAACAATATCATCCATATCACCATGTGAAATAAATGCAGGAACTTTATTTAAAACTTTATTTTCATTCACAAGCATTATACCTGAAAAAAAACAAACTCCTATAATATCTTCACCTGATGAATAAGCATAACCAAGAGCAGTAGCAGCCCCTTGTGAAAAACCGCAAATAATGATTTTTGATTTATCCACACCTGATATTTTACATATTTCCTCTATGTTATTTTTTATATAATCAAAATTATCTGAAACCAAATTTGAAAAATAATTTCTATCGAAATTACTTAAATCCCCCTTTGTTTCTTCTAATGAAAACCACTGTTTTCCAAATGGGTTTATTTCACAAACATCTGGTGCGTCCATTGATACAAAACAAGCATTCGGAAAATCTTTTAAATAATTATCTGCCAAAGAAAATAAATCATTTTTATCAGCTCCATATCCATGAAGCATAAGTATTATAAACTGAGGATTATCAGCCATAACTCCAACAAAGTTATCTTTTTCAAATCTTTGCATTTTATCCCTCTAAAACATCTAATACGTTTTGTAAAACTTTACCATATTTTGAATAAGCTGTCTCGCTTTCTAAAAATAAAAAATCTGATAATTTTAAATTAACATCTGTTATTTTATTTTGACCATTTTCTTTTACAACAGCTTGGCCTTTAACTTCATTTATTTCGTTTTTAAAAAGATTTAAAACATCTTTAATTGGCAATTTAAAAATTCCATCAATTTCTTCAATTTGAAAATCAAAATCTAAAAGATTGCCTTTAAATTCAAGGATAAAAATATTAACAAAAACCCTATCAATAAATTTACTTCCATCTGTTTTTAAAAAATCACCTTTATAAATTATCTCATCAACAAGCTTCGCGTTAACTGTATCAAGCTCTAAACCTAACTCTTCACCTATTTCACGGTTCAAAGCCTCTATTAAAGATTCGCCTGCTGATAAATGGCCACTTGCTGTTGTATAAAGCTTTGATGGATTATCTTTAAGACTACTTGCTCTTTGTTGAAAATAAATATTGCCTAATTTATCAAATAACCATAAATGAACTGTCTTATGCCATAAACCTTGGGCATGAACAATTTTTCTATCTTCCACTCCAACATGTTTTCCATTTTCATCATATATATCAAGAAATTCAGACATTCAAACCTCTACTTTTTGCCTTTTATTTTATAAAATAATTTTTGTAATCTGTTTGGGTATATAAAATATCTTCTAACAAAATTTTCAAACCTTGGTATATGAAATAATTTTACAAATTTTAAAATCCCAAGTTTTATATAATAATTTATATAATCATTTTTAACATCTGTTGCATTTCCATTTTTTAAAATAAAAGTCATTGTATGATTATAATGATCCGTTTTTGTAAATTCAAAAAGCTTATTTCCATAATTTCTAAGTATCATTGCAAAAATTGCCTGTTCTGTTGTAAAAAGATGTTTTTTATCCAAATAATTAAATATTTCTTTATATTTAAAAACAAACTCATCAACTAATAACTTTGGCAACACCCAAGAAGCCGCAGGAATTTCAAATCTTGCTTTAATAAGGGCAATATCCAAATCAGATGGCAACATTAAAAGAGACCTTGAAACAACCGGTTGATTAGTCATTAATGTGCATTTAAACTTATCTGTATCAACTTCAATTTTTCCATCAAAATCCATCCAACAATCATTATTATAAATAGGATTAAAAGCACCAGCATCCATCCAACAAAAATAATCTGAATTATATTGATTATTATCCTTTACCCATTTTACAACATCAATTTTTGATAAAACCAAAATCAAATAATCAACCACATCTTCTGGTTCCAAATTTTTTAATAAAAAGCCTTGGTTAAATGATTTTTTCTTCATTTCTTTTAAATAAGAAATATACTTATCTCTGTTTTTATAAAGAGGCAAATCTTCAAAATCCATAACCTTAATATTACATTTAAGATTTTTTGATTTAATAAAATCTGCAGCCTCTCTATCCACCCACAAAGACACATTTTTATATCTTAAAATAAGCTTTTCAAGAGAAGTTAAATAAAACTCTGTAAAATCCCTTTTTTGTTTTTTTATTTTTCCAACCTTGCCTTTGCCTAGGTTAAAACACATAGTGCAAAAAGAAACATTTTCTGGAAGATTTTTTGGTAAGATATCATAATTATACATATAACTAACTCCTATAAATAATAGAAATATATTACTAAAGAAATAAACTTAAATCAATATAAAATATAATATATAAAATCTATATTTATATAAAGCGAA
>CAYJFW010000003.1:13720-16410 GCA_964369895.1 uncultured Bacteroidales bacterium | reverse complement strand
CCAGGAATTCTTGAAGCCATAGCCAAAGTTGTTGGATTTGCTTTTTCTAACTTCGCCCTAACCTCCAATGTCAAACCACCTACTTTTGAATAATCAATATTATGAGGAAGCTTTAAGTCTTGATCTTTTTTATACGCTGCGATACTGTGTTCTTGTCTTTTAAGATAACCTTGATACTTACCTTCAATACCAATTTGTTTTATAACATCTTTTGAATAATCATTAATAGAAGGTATTACAAAAGAAAGCTTTTCTAAATCAACACCTTTATACTTTAAACCATCATAAGCATTACTTCCAGCAGCCCCACAACCCTCTGCTCCAAAAACAGATAACATTTTATTATTAAGCTTTGTTTCTTTTAAAAGCATTTCAAGAGATTTTAAATCTGACATTTTTTTATTAAAAAAATCTTTTCTATCTTTTCCAACAACGCCAATTTCAATACCCAGCGGAGTTAACCTTTGATCTGCATTATCTGCTCTGATACTTAACCTATATTCTGAACGAGATGTAAACATTCTATAAGGCTCATCAACACCCAAAGTTGTAATGTCATCAACTAAAACACCAATATAAGCTTGTGCCCTATCTAAAACAATTTCATCCTTACCTTCAATAAAAAGGCTTGCATTTATACCAGCCAAAATTCCTTGTGACGCAGCCTCTTCATAACCACTGGTTCCATTTATCTGTCCTGCAAAATAAAGTCCTTTTATCCTTTTTGAAGAAAGTGTTGGAAAAAGCTCTCTTGCATCAATTGCATCATATTCAATTGCATATCCATATTGCAAAATTTTTACATTTTCCAAACCTTTACAAGAACGAATAAAACTATCCTGAATATCTTTTGGAAGTGATGTTGAAATACCATTTGGATAAACAACATCCTTATCATACCCTTCTTGTTCTAAAAATATATGGTGTGAAGTATGATGTGCAAACCTTACAACCTTATCTTCAATGCTTGGACAATATCTTGGGCCAATTGATTTAATTTGCCCGTTATAAAGAGGAGTCCTTTCTTTATTATCAGTAATAATTTTATGGGTATTTTCATTTGTATAAGTAATATAACAAGGTATAGTTTCCTGGCCAATTACCTCTGTCATATATGAAAAAGCTTCAGGCTCTTCATCGCTTTCCTGTATCTCTAAACCATCCAAATTTATTGATGCCAAAGAAAGCCTTGCTGGTGTCCCAGTTTTAAGTCTTAATATTTCAAACCCGGCTTTTTTAAGTGATTCTGTTATTCCATATGATGCTTTTTCACCAATTCTACCACCTTGTGATGTTTCATCTCCTGTATGCATAATTCCATTTAAAAATGTACCTGTTGTAACAACAACTGATTTTGAATTTATAATACCAGCGGACAAAAGATTAACACCTCTAACTTCACCTTCCCCTATTATTAAATCAACTACTTCATCTTCTATAATATCTAAATTTTTATATGATGATAATATTTCATTTACGGCCTGTTTATAAATATCTCTGTCTGCTTGTGCACGTGGCCCTTGAACCGCAGCGCCCTTTGACGCATTTAAAACTCTAAACTGTGTACCTGCTTTATCAATTGCTTTGGCCATAACACCATCCAATGCATCAATCTCACGAACTAAATGCCCTTTGCCAAGACCACCTATTGATGGGTTGCAACTCATCTCTCCAATATTATTTTTTGAAAATGTTATAAGTGCAACTTTAATTCCCATACGAGCTGCCGCAGCCGCTGCTTCCACTCCTGCATGTCCTGCACCAATAACAACTACATCATAATTCATTATAAAAACCCTTTTAAAAATATATCCCCATATTATATTAAATACAGGGATATAAATCAATAATTAAAAAACTATTATTTTCTTTTTGATTGAAGTGATTCAACAATATTTATAAAATAATCAATCTCACTTTCATCAGTCATAATATAATCTGGATTTGTTTTTTTAACATCTTCATCATTATACAAATGACCATAAGTTGAAGCCACAGATAAGTATCCAGCCTTATTTGCCATTAAAATATCTTCTGGACTATCCCCTCCATGAACTGCGTTTTTTGGATTAACACCTGATATTTGTGATATTTTATCTAACATATATGTATTAGGTTTATTTGGACATTCAATACCGCCCAAAGAAGCAAACATCAAACTATCATGAAAATATTTTTTAATACCATTATACTCAAAAACATCAACAATAAACCCTAAATCACGAGAAGAAGCAACAGCTAACATAATATCTATCTTTGCTAATCTTTGTATAACATCAATCCAAGCTCCATAAAATTCAATGCTTTTTATAACCTCTTCTTGTTTCCAATAAGGTCTTGCAATAAAGTTATATTCATCATGAAACCAGTTATATTGATCTTTTAAAGTTTTAACACCCTTTTTTTCCAAAGCAGGTATTTTAGTTGTTGAAAAATACCCAAATGGGGTTGCATCATTTAAAGCTTTTTCAGTTTCTTCAACAGGCAATTTAATTTGTTTATTAACATGATCCATAATTTGAATGTTAAGCTCTTTTAAATGAGCATCTGTTTTAACCAGATAACCATCAACATCAAAACTAGCAAGTTCTATTTTTTCTTTATTTTTAAATTGATTATCAAACTCCTCTATTGAAACACCATCAGCTAACGAAGGAGCCTTCGGACGTTCTAACCAAAGATCATCATAT
>CAYJFW010000003.1:9831-13620 GCA_964369895.1 uncultured Bacteroidales bacterium | reverse complement strand
ATCATCATATTTTTTCATTTCTACCTACCTTTATTTAATTAATATTCTTAAATAATACACAAACAAAAGATTCTGTCAAGAAATATTCTTATATTTTTAAAAAATATATTACTAACTCCTCAAAATCTCTTTTTTATTGAATTTTTGATTTTTTTTACCTATATTTACTAAATAATAAAAAATTTAAAAGGTTAATACTATGTCCCAAAAAAACAGATATCCAGAAACAACTACAAAACCAAATTTTCCTGAAATAGAAGAAAGTATACTTTCATTTTGGAATGAAAATAAAATATTTGAAAAATCAATCTCTGAAAGAGATGAAAAAAACGAATTTGTTTTTTATGACGGTCCTCCATTTGCAAACGGCCTTCCTCATTATGGACATGTGCTTCAAAGCTACACAAAAGATACAGTTGCAAGATATCAAACAATGCTTGGCCATCAAGTAAAACGTCGTTGGGGTTGGGATTGCCACGGACTTCCTCCTGAACTTAAAACAGAAAAAGAACTTGGTATCAGCGGTAAAAAAGCAATTGAAAACTATGGTGTTGAAAAATTTACAGACAAATGTCGCACTGATGTTTTAACTTATGCAAATGAATGGAAAGGTATAATTTCAAGACTCGGCCGTTGGGTTGATATGGAAAATGCATATAAAACAATGGATAAAGAATATTCAGAAAGTATTTTATGGGCTTTTAAAACCCTTTATGAAAAAGGCCTTCTTTACGAAGATTTTCGTATACTTCCTTATTCATGGTGTGCTGAAACTCCTCTTTCTAATTTTGAAGTAAACCAAGCTTACCAAGATAAAACTTCAACTACTGCAACAGTAAAATTTGAACTTTCAAATGGATTAAAGCTCCTTGTATGGACAACAACACCTTGGACTTTACCATCAAATTTAATGTTAAATGTAGGGGCTGATATTGATTATTCTGTTTATGATTTAAACGGTGAAAAACTTGTGCTTGCAACTTCAAGAGCAGATGCATACAAAAAAGAATTAGCTGAAGCAACACTATCAAAAGAAATAAAAGGAGCTGAGCTTGTTGGGCTTTCTTATACACCACTTTTTCCTTACTTTGCTGATTACGCTGAAAAATATGGTGCATTCCAAGTAATAACTGCTGATTATGTATCCACAGAAGACGGAACAGGTATTGTTCACTCAGCACCAGGTTTTGGTGAAGAAGATTTTAAATCATGTAAGGCTTTCAGCTCTGATTTTCCAATACTATGCCCTGTTGATAGCACTGGTAAATTCACCGAAGAAGTAAAAGATTTCAAAGATAGACAAGTATTTGAAACAAACGATGATATACTTCTAAGACTTAAAGAAGAAGGTAAGCTTTTTAAAAAAGATCAAATTGTTCACTCTTATCCATTTTGTTGGCGAACAGATACACCACTTATCTATAAAGCTATGAGCTCTTGGTTCGTTCGTGTTGAAGATATTAAAGACAAACTTATATCTGCAAATGAAAATATAACATGGATACCTGAACATATAAAACATGGTCGTTTTGGTAAATGGCTTGAAGGTGCACGTGATTGGTCAATATCAAGAAACCGTTTCTGGGGCGCACCAATTCCTGTTTGGAAATCCGATAATCCAGAATTCCCAAGAATTGATGTTTTTGGAAGTATTGAAGAAATTGAAAAAGCAAGTGGTATGAAGGTTGTTGATCTTCACCGCCCGCATATTGATAAAGTAACCTACCCTAACCCTGATGATCCAAGCGGTAAATCTATGATGGTAAGAATTCCTGATGTATTTGATTGTTGGTTTGAAAGCGGGTCTATGCCATTTGCATCATGCCATTATCCATTTGAAAACAAAGATTGGTTCGAAAATCACTTCCCTGCAGATTTTATAACCGAAGCAACAGACCAAACCCGTGGATGGTTTTACACTCTTGTTATAATGGGCGTTGCTTTGTTTGATAAGGCTCCGTTTAAAACTTGTATCTGCTCAGGCTTTGTTTTTGATGAAAAAGGCCAAAAACTATCAAAAAAACTGGGTAATTACTCTGAACCAAGTGAATTTTTTAATAAATTTGGTAGTGATGCTTTCCGTTGGTTACTCCTATCATCCCCTCTTTTAAAAGGAGAAATAGCAAGAGTATCAAAAGAAGGTGAAGAAGTGCTTGCCACAGCAAGGCGTGTGCAAATACCATACTATAATGCATATCATTTCTTTACACTTTATGCAAACGCAGATGAAATAGAAGCCAAATATGATACATCATCAAACGAAATAATGGATAAATATATTTTATCAAAGCTTGATGAATTAAAAGAACAAACATCAAAAACAATGAACAATTATGATATTGCAACATTTTGCTCATCTGTTGAAAATTTTCTTGATATATTAAATAATTGGTACATAAGATTATGTCGCGAACGTTTCTGGGGAACAAATGTTTCAAAAGAAAGCGAACAAGCAGCATTTAATACTCTTTATACTGTGCTTGTTGATTTATCAAAAATGATAGCTCCTATAATGCCATTTACAACTGAATTTATATATAAAAATTTAACTGGTGATGAATCTGTTCATCTTGCTCTTTATCCAACACCTTTAAATACAAAAGATGCTGGTTTAATTTCTGCTATGGATATGATTATATCAATATGTTCATCATCAAAAACACTTCGTGAAGATGCAGGAATAAGAAACAGACAACCTTTAAGCTCTATGACTATTGCATCATTAAAATCAGGCGATTTAATTCATTACGAAGACATAATAAAAACAGAATGTAATGTAAAAGAAGTAATATTTACAAAAGATATTGATAGTTATGCAAAAAAACTCCTTTATATCTATACCCCCGTTGTTGGAAAAAGACTTGGCCCTGCTCTAAAAGATATAAACATAGCAGCAAAAGCTAATAACTATGAAATAGACGGTAATATTTGTAAAATTGCAGGTTATGAACTCCTTGAACAAGAATGGGAAACAAAAGTTGAAGTTCTTGAAGGTTTCAATGGAAAATCAACATCTGACAACTCTGCTGTTGTAATTCTTAATACAGAATTAACTACAGAGCTTAAAACAGAAGGTTTAATTCGTGATTTTATACGTTCAATACAAGAAGAAAGAAAAGCAAGAGATTTCAATATCTCTGACAGAATTGAAATAACATATTTTTCAACTGACAACAATATAATAGAAGGAATAACAAGATTTTCATCAGATATATCGTCAACAACTCTTGCAAGCAGCATAGAACTTTCAGCTAATGAACAAATAAAAAAGCTTGATGATACAGAACTTTCGTTTGATATAAAAAGGATATAAAATGGAACAAGCAAAAATATATATGTTTATAACAAATGACAGAGGGGAAAAATGTCTGTTTTTAACCCCTCAAGCTCCTTATATAAATAAACCTGAAAATCCTGAAATAATATATGATGGCGGTGAAAACGCAATTTTATACAGAAATAAAAATGAAAATATAATAATTGATTACATTCCTGAAAAAGAAAAAGAAAACCTTGTTAATGCAAAAGAAATATTAACCGTGGAATACGATATACAAACAAAAAAAATAATTAATGAATATATGGCAAAAATAATAAAAACAAAAATACCTGCTATGCCTGAAAATTTTATAAAAGCCTAGTATTTATCTTCGTCTTCATCATAATAATTTGATTTAGAAATATTTTCTTCTGATTCCATATCAAAAAACATTTCTGATTCTGAAATATCTACAACACCATCTTCTACATCATCTATTTGATCAATTTTTTCATTAACCTTGATTTCTG
>CAYJFW010000003.1:4793-9821 GCA_964369895.1 uncultured Bacteroidales bacterium | reverse complement strand
CTTTTTTTTGATAAATTCTAATTCATCATCCAAAGATAATGTTTTTAAACATTTCGGACAAACAACAATTTCCTTTTTCATATCGTAAAACATTGCGTCACAAAAAGGACATATATGCTTTTTACCCCAACTTTCTTTGACCATTCGACCTCGCTTTTGCTGGTTAACAAAAAAGAAAATACTATTAAATTAAAAAAAGTCAAGAAAAAATTTACCACTTATCACACTTTGATTTAACTCTTAAAAACTCTTCATCATTATCAATATCACTATTAAGATTAAAAATAGAATTTTCTAATCTTTCTTTAATAAGCTTTATGTTTTCATTTTTTGAAATAATCTGCTCTATTTCCTTTGCAATTGCTTTATTTTTTAAATTTTTGGAAAAATAAACAGGTTTTAAATTTTCAACAGTAAAATTAATTTCTTCTATCAAAAGCTTGCCATAATATTTCAACTCTTTCTGATAAACGTTTATATGCTTTATTTCATGCTGTTTTATTGCATCATATTCACAACTACCTTCTTTATATTTATCAGAAATTAAAACATAAAGATTTTCATAACCAACAAAAAATCTTATTTTATCAAGATTTACACAAATCCCTTTATCAATATTATATTTATCAAAACCAAAATCATATTTAATTTTTAAATCTGCAACAGTAATTCCCATTGTTTTTTCTGGATTTGGTAATGTTTCAAATTTTTCAATTTCAAAAGACGGAACCGAGCTATAAACAACACTACCATAATTTATAATAGACGATATTTCAGGTGCTTTATAAAGCCTTTCACATTCCGAAGATGCAAAAACAGGTAAAGATATTAATAAAAATCCGGTTATTTTAACATATTTTAAGAAAATTTTACTTAAAAGAGTCAATATATACTTCCACAAATTTATCACCATGTGTTTTCCTTAATTCTTCAACAAGAAGCACTTGTTTTCTTCCACTATTAAATATTTGAAGATATGGGCCAAGACCTGATAAATCAACATTTAAAATAACAGATTCATCAATTGTAGGCTTTCTAAAAAGAATTGCATATTTTAAATCTTTATAAATTTTACCTTGGATAAAAGCCATTTCTTTAGGTGTCAAATTCCAACTTTCATAATCTTCAGCTCTGGCTTGATTATTTCTAAAAAATATCTGTGTTTGACACTGTCCACGAATAACTTCACCTATCCCCATTTTATCTAATATATTTGGTTGTTGAAATGCTGCTAAGTAAGCTTGTCTTTTCTTCCTTCCTTCCTGAAGGCCAATTACAAAATTCTTTCTAAATTCTGAATTTTGAAGCATAGGAGCTGTTTCATCAATAATAATAAGAGATGGATCACCCGTTCTTCCTGTTATATTTTGAATTCTGTTCATAATATAACTAACCACAGCCGGGGCAAGTGTTTCATCTTCAAATATATAAGTAAAATCAAAAGCAGTAAATCTGTTTGATAAATCAAGACTATCTGCCTCGCTATTAAAAAGCATTCCATATTGATTATCATCAACCCAACGGAATAATTCCCTTCTCATTTTACCATTAGGGGCAAAACAAGATTTATAAAGATTTTTCAAAGTTCTTTTCTCTGGTTCTAAATAATCAAACGCTGTTGTAACTGCTCTTGCAATCTCGGCTTCACTATTTGCATCATTTACAAGTGTTATTTCTTTTAACCAACGTCTTAAAAAAGCTCTATTTTCTGGATTATCATCAATTCTAAAAGGATTAAGATGAGCAATTGTGCCAGTTTTTTTAATACCTTTATCTTTTGTGTCACCTTCAAAATTTATATATGAACCACCTGTTGCATAAGTAAATATTTCAGCTCCCCTATACCTATCAAAAAAGAAAGTTTTTAAATCTTTAAATCTTAATGATTGACCTGCTAAAAACGAATAAAGTGTTGTTTTACCTTGTCCTGTTGGACCAATCGCAACTGTGTGTGCAACTGCTGCTTGTTCATCAGATACATGAAATTGGAATTGATAAGCCGTTCCTTGATATGTTGGAAAAATCGCAACTGGGCCTTGTCCCCAATCTGAATTTGAAATACCTTCTGGTTGTTTTTCAAAATTAAAACTTGCTGCCACAGCACGTGACAACATTTTATACATTCTTGGATATTTATCATATGTTGGAAATTGTGAAAACCAAGAAGCCTGAGCCACCCAACCTTCCCTAACAGGAGTTATACCATAAAGCCTACAAATCTTTTCAATTTCAAAAACTGCCTTATCAAGCTCTTCTAAACTTTCACTACTTACAAAAAAAGTTTCTGCATAATTAACCAAAGTTTGATGATCTTCATCACCCTGCTCTATCAAAGCAAGCGCGTCATCAAATTGTCTTAAAACATCATATGAAAAAGTTGTAGAAGCAGACATTTTTCTTTGATTAATAAGTATCATTTGAGCTTTTAATTTTGATATAGGAAAAAGATTATGAAGAACTGTTATTTCAAAATTTTGGGAAAGTATATCTGATAACATCTGTTCATCAACTGTACTTGATTGTTGTTTAATACCAACAACAGCCATATATTTTGTTTTGTTCCCTGAAGTAAATCTTATATAACCTTTGTTTGAAAAAAATATTTCATCTGAAACCAAAAGCTCTGATATACTATCATAAATAATATTTGATGATTTTGGCGCAGGCCTGCTTATAGGATTTATAATATGGGCAAGAAAACTAAGCGGACTTTCTGTTTTACTATCCTCTTTCAAAGCTTTCACTCCAAAATTTGAAAGTATAGCCTCTAAATTAGAAGATGCTGTTTCCAAATCTTTCATTGCATCTTTTCTGTTATTAACGGAAATAACAATATAATGTGAATTTAAAAATATTTCACTTTGCGCTTCATTCCATTTTTCACTTATATCTTTTAAAACTTTGTTATAATCATTAACTTGATTTTCACCAACAACTTTTTCTCTTATTGTAAAAATTCTTGTTTCAATACTTATTTCTGAAAGACTGTCTATCCATTTTTTTCTTTCTTCTAAAAAACTTTCAATAATTTCACGTTTTGCAAAAGCAATAGAAGCTCCACTTATTTTAAAAATACGAACCAAAGTACCATTCAAACAAAGAACTGTTTTTTTATCATCAAGAAGTTTTTCAAAAGGAAGATAATCAACCAATCTTGTTTCATAAGGTTTTTTTAAAAAAATACTTCCATTAGAAGAAATTCCAACCATAATAATTATTGCAACAGCAACAATAGATGCAACTATCAAAATATAATCAATATTTGAAAGACTTCCCATTAAAACATCTGATAAATTAAAATTCATATTTCCCCTTTTTAAACACTAAATTTATTACCATTTTCAACTATTAAATTTTCTGTTTTGGCCCTTATATTTTTTCTAGACATTAAAATGTTATCTATATGTGGTTCTTTTTTACCAATTAAAACAGCAACAAAATGAAGGAAAATAAAAAACAAAATTAAAAACGGTAAATAAACACCAAGCCCCAAAACAAGAAAAATAAAAATCAAAAATATAGATAAAAATATATTAAAAATTACAAGTCTAAATGGTGCATAAAAAACTTGCATTGGTTGTGCCACTGATTTAAGTAATTCTTCTTTCAATACTTTTCCCCTCTATAAAAAATATTATAGAATTAATTATATAAAAAAACAATAAATAAAACAAGGAAAATTATGAACGTTTTTTCTTCTTTTTAGAGTAACGATAGTTTTCATATTTCAAAGTTACTTTATAAGCAACAATTGATGAAATAATAGCCCAAGGAAGACATCCAATAGCCATTGAAATACCAATATCATTTACCATTATATCAAGAAATAAAAACCATTTTTCTTTAAAATCTAAATCACCTTTAACTATTTCATGAAGAGCAATTGATAAACCTTCATACCCATCACTATTTGAAAAATCACCACGCAAAAGCTGACCTGTTAAATAAAAAACATAATAAATTGGAATCATTGTAAAAACATTTGTAACCCAAGTCCAAATAACACCCAAAGTAAGGGAAAAATAAATTTTAAAAATTCTTGTAAACAAAAGCCAATTCATAAAAACAATCCACATTTGAACACCAACCAAAGGAGTCATAGCCCAAAAAACACCAACAGCAACCCCCAAAGATTTTTCTTCAGGCGGATGAGGAAGTCTTGCCATAGGAACAACTAACTTTTTTTTAAGAAGTCTTTTAATCTTTTCAAAAAAACTATAATTTATATGTCTTGCCATTTTCTTTCTTTTAATTTTTTATTTGGATGACTAAATTTCATATTCTTGGCTGGGATGGCTGGATTCGAACCAACGATGGCGGAACCAGAAACCGCTGCCTTACCACTTGGCTACATCCCAAGTTATAAAAGCGATTATATAAACTCTTATTTTTAAGTCAAGAAGTAAAAATATATTATCTTGTTTTTTCAAAATAATTATTTGTATTATATAATTTTTTATTATTAATAACTTTATCTTTTAACCATTTACCAATTAATAATTGTTCTTTATTTCCATCCTTCGCAAACATAACTTCAGGGTGCCATTGAACACATAAAATTTTATCTTCTTCATTACCAAATGCTTCAACTATACTTTTTTTTCCACCTTCTTCAATACATTCTGCATAAATTTTAAGTCTTGGATTTTCAAAACCTTTTCTATCTACAACCCTTCTATGCATTGAATTAACATTAATAATTTCTCTGTTAAACATATTAAAAATAGGCGTATTTGAAACAACTGAAACATTATGAACTATTGGCTCTTTTGGCTCTCTGTGATTTATTTTTGATAAAGATTTTTCTTCAATATTATAAACTTGAAAATCATACATACTTGAAATAATTTGCGCCCCCGCACAAATACCAAGCATTGGCAATCCTTTTTCTTTTGCATATAAAAAAGAACTTATATAACCATACAAAGATTGATTAATTTCCCATGGAGCATTTTCAATTTTATCAAGTATATAATTAAGTGGTTTTTCCACACTCTCAGAATAATCTTTTGGATAAGAAACACTTCC
>CAYJFW010000003.1:2095-4693 GCA_964369895.1 uncultured Bacteroidales bacterium | reverse complement strand
ACAAGACCTTTATTTCTTATACTATGCACATATTCAATAGATATTACATATGAATTCTTAGACGCCTTCATAAAAACTTTATTATTATTCATTTAAATTACTTATCTGCTTTTATTATTATATATATAATTAGTAGGAGTATAATTTTCTTTTGATTTTTTATATTTTTCTGCTTTATTTTTTAACCATTTATAAAAAACTAATTGCTCTTCTTTTCCAAATTTTGTATACATAATTTCAGGATGCCATTGAATACATAAAATTTTTGCTTTTTCACTTCCCCATGCTTCAACAAGCCCATCATCAGAAACAACATGAACTGTAAAACCACTTTCATCAATATCTGATTTTTTAACTGTTTTTCTATGTATTGAATTAACTTCTATTTTATTTTCTTCATCTAAATTAACGTCTTTATTAGTTGGAAAAATATCAAATTTTATATTTCTTCTATATACCGAGTGAACATTTTTACCACTTAAATCTCTATGATCTTTATCTGTTATATTTGAAACTTTTTCCATTCTTATACCATATAAATTTGATAAAATTTGTGCACCTGAGCAAATTGCCAATATTGGCAAATCTGTTTTTTTTGCTTCTTTAACTGCTTTTACATAACCGTTCAAAGGGTGTGAAAGTTCATCTTTTTTTAATTTATTAATTAAATATTCACCAACTCTTAAAATTTCATCTTCTTTATAATCTTCTGGATAAGAAACTAAACCACCTGGTAAAAACAAACCATCAACTGTTAATATTTGTTTATCAACATTATATGAATCCATAAATTTAATATTAACACCAGCATCAAGCAAAGTTTTTACATAAGGAAAACTTATACTATAAAAATATTCATCTTTTCTTTTTTGTAAAACCACCCCAACAGTAGGAGCATCTTTAAAATAAGATTTTCTAACTAAAATATCGTTATTTTCTTTATTTTCAAAATTTTCATTTAAAATTTCTGCAATATCTTCATCTTTTAACCTTATATTAGGAATAACACCTTGTTTATTAAAATATTCAATTTTATCAACAGGTGCATAAAAAATATCTACATCTTCTTCATAATTTTTTTTAAATTCTAAATAAACTGTATTCATATTAACCTCACTTTTATAATAATAAACATTATCTATAATTATTTATTTTGTCAAGTTAATTGTTTTTACATATTTATTTGTTCCATAAAATTATCAACCACTCTATCCTCACAATCTTTACCGCTCATAGAAAGCACTTCCATACCAGTTTTATTATTAACAACAGAAATATCATAAGAAACAAATGGCTCAAAAATTGAACTTAAAGGAAAAATACAAACATCCATTTTAGCAGAAGCAATATGTAAACGATATTTTGTTTTAAATTTATCATAAACTTCTATATCTGTTTTTTCACCCAAAGACCCTTTTATTTTTGAAGGTGCTTTATCAATTGCAAGCTCCCAACCATTATCACTAAGAACCTGTTTAATTTCACCTTTTAAACCATAACTTCCTTTTGGAACAGTAATAGTTTTATTTTCTAAATCAATAGGTTCATATTTTTGAAGGTATTTTTTTGTACAACCAACTAAAACAAATAAACATAAAAACAAATTTAAAAATTTTTTCATATTAAACTCCCATAAATATTAACTAAAAATATTCTAGGAATAAAATCATATTATGTAAAGTCAATTATCAATTAAATATAAAAAAACCACCCCTTAAGGATGGTTTAATTTTTAACATTTTAAATCTATTTCTTACTTAAAATATCACTTAATTCACTTGGAAATAAAATAATTTTTTGTGATGGTGAAGATGAAATATCTTTAATAGTTTGAAGAGTTTTAAGTTTTATTGTAACAGGGCTTTTTTCCAAAGTCTTTGCAGCCTCTAACATTTGTTTAGAAGCCTCTAACTCACCTGATGCAGTAATAACTAAAGCACGTCTATTTCTTTCTGCTTCTGCTTGTTTTGCCATTGCCCTTTTCATATCTTCAGGAAGCTCAACTTCTTGAATATTAATTGCTTCTATATCAATACCCCATTTATCACTTGCTTCATCAACAATTTTTTTAATTTCATTACCTATTCTTTTTCTTTCTGATAATGTTGCATCTAGATCATTTGTACCTATTACATCTTTAAGTGAAGATTGAGTAAGTTGCATCACAGCAAAAATATAATCAGTAATTTTAATAACTGCATCTTCTGCTTTTCTAACTTTAAAATATACAACTGCATTTATGTTAACTGGTATATTATCCTTTGTCATAACTTCTTGTTTTGGTACATCAATTGTAATAATTCTAATATCAACTTTTCTTATACTCTGAACAAAAGGTATAATCCATCTTAAACCCGCCTCTTTTGTGTGTGAATATTTACCAAGTGTAAACACAACACCTTTTTCATATTGCATAATAAGGTTAAACCCACTTATTACAAGAAATATAAATATAACTGATAAAACTACTAAAAACTCCATAACTTTACTCCTTTATTAAAATTAAACACAATTTATTATAAGAATTAAAAACTTTTATGTAAAGAAAAAACCACCCTTTCGGATGGTTTAAATTTTGGCTGGGATGGCTGGATTCGA
>CAYJFW010000003.1:0-1995 GCA_964369895.1 uncultured Bacteroidales bacterium | reverse complement strand
TTGGCTGGGATGGCTGGATTCGAACCAACGAATGGCGGTACCAAAAACCGCTGCCTTACCACTTGGCGACATCCCAAAAGATAAAAATATAATATATCAAATCTTTTAAAAATCAAGTATTATTTTATTTTTTCAAATCTTGGTGTTCCAACACCATCTACCAAAACATTTTCTTCAAACATTGTTTTTGATCTTACCCACACCACACCTTCACCATACAAAGCTTTATAAATAACCATATCTTCCAAAGTTTCACTATGTTTTGCAATTTCTATAATTTTATACCTATTACCTTTATAATGTTTATAAATATCACTTTTTTTTATCATTTAAAATTTTTCCTGTGAATAAATTGTTAATAATTTTTAAAAAAGTATAAAAAATAAATTTCTATAAATCAATCAACAATTTCATTAACATGTGTATAAATTTTTATCGTAATTTAAATATGTTAATAAATAAAAATAAAACCCCATATTTAAGGGGTTTATACTGGATTTTAAAATTTTTTCTGTGAATAACTCTGTTAATAAAAAGTAATAAACATATTTCACAATACATACAACAATAACATATATTATTATATATTATTTATTTTAGTCGTAATGTTATTAAGTTCATTTAAATCTTTAAATTTAATAATTATCTCACCTTTACCAGATTTTATATTTATATCCACATTTGCATTCAATGTATTTGATAAACTATCTTTCAAAGCTATTATTTCAGGATTAACAGATTTTTCTTCAGATTTATTTTTAGAAGGTTTAATAATATTTTCTGCATCTTTTACTGTCATATCGTTTTTAACGATTGATTTTGCGGTTTTAAGAGGATTTTCGGTACCAACTAAGCTTCTTGCTATACTATATGAAATATCACCCTTTTCTACCATTTCTTGAACTTCTTTTGGAAGAGTAAGTAATCTCAACATATTTGCAATATGAGCCCTACTCTTATTCATGATTTTTGCAACATCTTCTTGTGTATAATTAAAAATTGCAATTAATTTTTTATAACCACTTGCTTCTTCTATAGGTGATAAATTTTCACGTTGAAGATTTTCAATCAAACCAATTTCAAAAGTTTCTTTATCATCAAAATCTTTTATAATAGATGGAATTTCATAAATACCAGCAAGATTTGCAGCACGCCATCTTCTTTCACCAGCAATTATTTCATATATATTTGTTTGGTTTTTAGATTTTCTAACAAGAATTGGTTGTAAAACCCCGTTTTTTTCAATTGATTGTGCTAAATCTCTTAATTGTTCTTCTTTAAAAGTTTTTCTAGGCTGATCTTTGTTTGGAATAATATTTCCAATAGGAATATATTTTATTCCGTCATTTGATAAACTTTCAGTTTTTAAATTTGTTTCAATTGCTTGATTAAAAACAGGAAGCTCTTGTGGTTTATTTTCAAAAAAAGATGATAAACCTTTTCCTAATCTTGATTCTTTCATATTAACCCCTCTTTTTTATGCTACTTGTTTTATTTCTAAAGAATTTCTTGTAATAAACTCAGCTGCTAAATTTATATAAGATTGACTACCTTGACAATCTAAATCATATAAAATAACTGGTTTTCCATGTGAAGGAGCTTCACTAATTCTAACATTTCTTGGAATTATAGTATTAAACACTCTATCACCAAAACAATTTCTAACATCTTTTTCAACAAGTTCTGAAAGTTTATTTCTTTTATCACTCATAGTAAGAAGTACACCTTCTATTTCTAATTTTGAATTAATATTTTCTTGAACAAGTTTAATTGTGTTCATAAGATGACTTATTCCTTCCAAAGCAAAAAACTCACATTGTAAAGGTATCATAACTGAATCAGAAGCCCCCAAAGCATTTAAAGTTAAATAACCAAGAGCAGGAGGACAATCAATTAAAATATAATCATATTGATTTAAAAAAATATTATTTAAAAACAATTTTCTAAGTTTTAAAGTTTTTTCATTTATATTAGCAAGTTCTATTTCTGCAGCAG
>CAYJFW010000002.1:0-17579 GCA_964369895.1 uncultured Bacteroidales bacterium | reverse complement strand
TGAAACAGGCGAAGGCGAAAAAGAAGACGGATTCGGGGTTGAAGGCAAAGTTGATAAAGAAAAACTTGTAACAGATCCAGAAGAAGCAGCACGTTTCGTAGAAGCTACAAAACTTGACGCTTTAGCTGTTGCAATCGGAACATCACATGGCGCATACAAATTTACAAGAAAACCTGATGGTGAAATTTTATCAATCGAAACTGTTAAATTAATTCACGAAAAATTACCAAACACAGCACTTGTTATGCATGGTTCATCAAGCGTTCCACAAGAACTTCTTGAAGAAATTAACAAATACGGTGGAAACATTCCTGAAACATACGGTGTTCCAGTAGAAGAAATCGTAAAAGGTGTAAGAAAAGTTAATGTTGATACAGATTTAAGACTTGCATCAACAGCAGCTGTAAGAAAAGTTTTCACAGACACACCTGCAGAATTTGATCCAAGAAAATATTTGGCACCAACAATCAAAAAAATGCAAGAAGTTTGTGAAGCAAGATACACAGAATTCGGAGCATCAGGCCACGCAGATAAAATCAAACCTATATCGCTTGAAGATATGGCAAAAAGATACTTATCAGGTGAACTTGACCCAATTATAAAATAAACAAAAAAGACTCTTTTCAATTAAAGGGTCTTTTTTTTAAAAAAAGTATTTTAAGCGCTTTACAAGATTTTAAAAATATGATATTATAAAGATACGTCGAAATGAGGGAACAATGACAGGAGAGAAATCAAAAATATTAGGATTACTAGGGCTAGCATGCTTAATGCTAGCTTCCTGTCGTTCATCAAAAATCGACAGCCGAATCTCTTTTACAAAATCAGAAAAGAAAATGAATGTAAAAGAAGTAAGCTTTGCAGATCTTCCAGGATGGTCAAATGATAACCCAGCCCAAGCTTTAGAAGCATTTAAAAAATCATGTATAAAAATTATGAGCGAAGGCGATTTCGTTGCAAGTTCTCAGATTGTAATTTCTGCTGATTTTATGAAAGATGCATGTGCAGCAATTCCAGAATCACCTATAACAAAAGAACTTGCAAAAACATATTTTGAATATTGGTTCTCTCCATACAAAGTTTCGACACTTGAAGGAGAAACAAAAGGAAAAATAACTGGTTATTACGAAATTGAACTTGAAGGAGATATCAAGGCAAGTTGTGATTATCTTCACCCAATATATGGAAAACCAAAAGATCTACCTTTAAATGGTGGAAAATATTACACAAGACGCGAAATTGAAAACGGAAAAATAAGAGACAAAACCCCTATTCTATTCTTTGCAAAAGATCATTCTGATGTAATCCTTCTTCATATACAAGGATCAGGTATTGTAAGAACTCCTGAGGGTAAAAAATACCGTGTTGGATATGCAGCAAATAACGGATATTCGTTCAAAGGAATTGGCGCAACACTTATCGAACACAAAATAAGACCAGATGGTGGTTATTCAATGAATTCAGTAAAAGAATGGATGGATAAAAACCAATCAAAATCAAAAGAATTGTCACTTGAAAATAACCGTTATATATTCTTCCGCGATATTGAAGGGGCAGGCCCAATCGGTGCCCAAGGCGTTGCTCTTACTCCAGAAAGAAGTATTGCTGTTGACACAGAATTTATACCACTTGGTCTCCCTTTATTCCTTGACGCAAAAGATGCAGACGGAGAAGATTTCAAAAAAACAGTTATTGCACAAGACATAGGAAGCGCAATAAAAGGCACAATCCGCGCAGATATATTCTGGGGAAGTGGTGACAAAGCTTTTTCAAAAGCAGGTCGTCAAAATAATAACGGAGAATATTATATATTCCTTCCAAAAGACGGCAAAAACTTCGCAATCAAAAAATAATATTTCCTCCCTCTTTTATCTGAGGGACTTTTTATATCTATAGCAAAATAAAAACTTGACAAAAATAAAATATCTTCTATTATTTAATAATTAATAAGTAAATCAAGAAAGGATACAAAAATGCCAAAAGTAATAGATGGTACACCAACAAGAGAAATAAGATCAGAAGAAAGAATAAAAAATACACAAAAATCAGAAAAAAACTCAAAAGATCTAAATGAAAAAAGAATTAAATTAGCATTAATTACAACCTCTCTTGTATCTGCATTTTCACTAGGCTGGATATCATCATCTATAAATGAAACAAATAATACAAATAACAAAGATATAACATTAGAGATAATATATAATGCTCAACAAAGCGGATTTAACAAAAACGGCCAAATAAGTACAGAATCAGAGTTTTTTAAATCTTTACCCAAAAAAGAACAAAAACATCTTAAAGAATTATCTGATGAAGGTCTTTTATATTTTGCAATAGATATGCAATTAACAGATTGGCAAAAAACACAAATTCAAAACCAAAGATAAAAGGTGCAAAATGAAAACACTATCAGAACAAGAAATTGAAAACCAAGTAATTGATGAAAATGATTTCAATCATATTGATGATATTCATGAATCTGTTGATGAAAATATAATAACAAATATAAAAAATTATGAGAAAAGAAAAGCTTTTCCTAAAAAGAAAACTGTTATTTCTGAGATAGATGCAACAATAGCCGAAGATGCAACAATTATACAAGAAACCAAATCAAAAAAAACTCAAATATCTAAAATAAAAAGAAATATTTTAATTGGATCCTTAATAATTGCAACTGGAGCAAGTATTGCCATTTCAGAGCATTTAAAAGATGAAAATAAAAACATTCTAGAAATAATATTAAATGAAATACAAAATACAAAATAATTTACCACAAATTTTAAAAAACAAAAAATTTGATATTGATAAAATACTAAGCGATGACAATATTGTATTCATTGCAAAAATAACATTTGGAGCTATGTTAATAATAAGCTTATCATCAATTCTTACGCAAAACAAAATATACAAAGAAACATATCTTAATATGAATAAAGCTGAAGAATTAAGAACCGCATACTATATCCAAGAAAGTGATATTTTAAAAGACGGAACAATAAACGATATGGATTTTTTTAATAACTTATCCCTACACGAACAAAAAAGAATTTTATATCTTAAAAGACAAGGATATTCATTTATAACTGATAAAATAACATCGATAAATGAAACAAAAGAAATGTTTAATAAATTACAAAATACAAAACTTTCAACAGAACAAAAACAACAAATAAAAAAAGAACTTGAAATATTAAACCAAACTTCTAACATTATAAACAAAAGATAAAAATTTACCCCCTTATTTCCAAGGGGGTTTTAATTAATTAATAAACATCAGATACAAAATCATATCTTAACTTAAACATAAAATAACTATGATCTAATTTATGTGGTTCTTTATCCAAATTATCATCATAATCAACACTAAATCTTCTGTATTCAAGACCTGCAATAACAGGACTATCTTCAAATCTGTATTCAACACCAGCAATTATTTGTGATGCACGAACATTTCCATCGCTTCCAACATCAACACCAGCAATACTTGCATCAACTTTTGCCATACCTAAACCATAACCAATATATGGATCAAAATCTTTAAAATATGGAAGTTCAAAATAAACATTAGCCATATAAGCAGTCACATCAACTTTATAATCTGCACCATATGTTGTATCAAATTCATAAGAACCTGTTGGAATACCACCGCTTGGACATGACGAACTATTTGTTGGACACCATACACCAGTTGGGTCATATATTGTTAAAACAGAATCTCTTGCTGAAAAAGTTAATGATTTATATTCACCTTCAACCCTAAATGGATTTCGTTTCAAATCCCAACCAATTGCAACAGAATATGTTGATGCATCATTTACAATAAAATCTTCTGTTTCACGAAGACCTGCCACCCAAGGCTCTGCCCAATAACCATTTGCAGTTGAATTGCTTCCACCTGGCCAACCAGGAAGACCATTTAAACCTTCATATTGTTGATCATTACCAGTCTGAGAAGACGCCGCAGACAAAGTTTCAAAACCCCAATCTGGATCACCACTACCATAACCACCACTTACATAAAGACCAGACGCAGAAACGCTCTGAGCTCCCAAAAGCAACATTAAACCTAAAATAACTTTTTTCATATCCATTCCTTTCCCAAGTAATATATATAATAATAACATATATTTTATAAATTGACAATATTTTTTTTACATAAAAAATATATAGAAATAAGACTAAAAATATGATATTATAACCAAGTAATAATTAAGGAAAAACTATGCCCAAAAAAGATAAATTTGAAAATGCAGTAAATAAAATAAAAAATTCAAAATTTATAAAGATTTTAATTTTATCATCACTGCTTCTTACAAACAAAGAATTTTCCGTGGATTTGGTTGCACAAAAAACTCCTGAACCAACAAATTTTAATAATGTAATAAGAAATACTGGCATAGAAATAATATCAAAACAAAGTGAGCTTAACGATGTAAAAATTCTAAGCGATTTAATCGTTGATTTAAAAGATGATAATCATATAACTGATTTTGTAATTTCATTTCTTGCTGAAAACGGAACACATTTCAAACTTATTGATAACGAAGCCGGATCATACGGACAATACATAACAGGCGAAAATATAATAGAAATAGATAAAAACAAAATGAATAAAACAGGAGGAACAAAAGATACAATAATACACGAAGGTATTCATGTATTACAAGACAAATCCGGCATCACAAATGATATATATAATTTAAAACCAATTGACAGCATTATACTTCTTTCTCTTATAGAACTTGACGCAATGATAAAATCTGCACAAAGTTTTAATCCCAATCTTGATCTTGATAAACTTTTGGAAAAAATGACATTATCCCCAATTTATTTTGAACATTACATAAATTATGGAATTCAAATAAACACAGCAAGAATAAACGGAGGGTATGTAACAAACCCAACAACAACACTTGAAAATTCACTTAAAAAATTAAATTTACAAGGCTGGGACGATAAATATTCAAACTTAAATAATTTGATAAAAAAAATTAAACAAGTTATCCCTGAAAAACAAATAAAAGAAATGGAAAATCTTGAAGACAGGTATACAGTTGCACTTGCAAGATTAAATCAAAATATAACAATGGTAAAATAAAATGATTCTGATAATAGGACTTGGAAACATAGGAAACGAATACGAAAACACCAGACACAATATTGGTTTCACAGTTATTGATAATATAAAAGATCATTTTGACTTCCCATCTTTTAAAGAAAAAGGAAAATTTATTTTTTCAAAAACAAAAATAAACGGAATTGATGTAATAATTGCAAAACCAACAACCTATATGAATCTTTCTGGCGAAGCCGTACTTTCCCTTTCATCACTTTACAAAATAAAACCAGAAGACATAATTGTAATACACGATGATTTGGATATAAAAACATCAGAAATAAGAATTAAACAAGGCGGTGGAAACGGCGGCCACAATGGACTTAAAAGCATAGACAGCAAAATCGGTCCCAACTATCACAGAATAAGAATTGGTATAGACCACCCAAGAAACAACAACCCACAAATCGATGTTTCAAGCTATGTTTTAGGCAAATTTACAAAACAAGAAAAAGAACTTTTAAATCAATCAATACAAACCATAACTGATAATTTTGAAAAAATTATAAAAAAAGATTTAAAATTATAAAATTCCAAATAAAATTATTAAAAAGTACTAGACTTTTTGGGTTTCTTATAATAAAATATAAGGTATGTTTTCCAAGGAGAGGAAATGAGAATTTTAAAGTTTACAACATCAGCTGGGTTAATAGCATCGATTTTGCTATCTAATGTCGCATATGCACAAACCTCAAACATGGGATTTGCGCCGACTGTTGGCGTTTATCAAGGGCAAAATCCTTCTTATGCTGCACCACGCACAAATAACCAAGGATATGTAAATTATTATCAACAACCTGTAATAAATAAAAATTTATATAATAATTTAAATGGTTTTAAAACACCAAACAGATATGTATTACCAAATTCATACCAAACAAATAATTCAAACCAAACAAATTATGGTTATGGAACTGAATATTATTTATCCATCGGCTATGGAATGGGATCTTTTGACGGCGAAGGAATGATAAATCCAAACAATGAATCATACCCTCCTGTAAACAATGTTGCACAATCACTTGGTGATCCAAACTCTCTTTCAATTGGAATGGGTGTAATGGCAAACCGTAAATTCAGGGCAGAAATTTCATACATAAGCCTTTCTGGACTTTCATATGGGGATAAGGCTGTTGCATATAACCAACTATGCGGCATTCCAACACCAGGAAGCGGACTGATCCCAGACATAAGCTGTACTGAGGAATTAGAAGCATACGGCGGTGGAAGCATTGAAACAAGCGCACTTATGTTAAATTTTTATGTACCAATGACCGATTTAATTGATGATTTTTTTGGTGACTTTATCGTGCCATATATCGGTGGTGGTTTCGGTGTTTCATACAACACAATTGATGATTTCGAAACATATCAACCATACGGCGATATGAACCTTCCAGAAATCATAACTGATTCAAGTGGCAATTCTCTTGAAAATCCAGGAAATATACAATACAACGGCGTAATAAAACATTTTGGAACAACAACAACTGGGGCTGCATGGAATGTGGAACTTGGTGCAAGTGTTGAACTAAGCAAACGAACAATGCTTGATGTTTATTATAAACTAAGCAGCTTTGGCACAGTAAAAACAAAAACAGAAACATTTTCATCATATGAAGATGTTGGTATAACAACACCTGATGAAACAAACCTTGATACAAATGGAAATCCAAGTTGCCCTGATGCTTATTTTTATGAACCAGCAAGTGGTTGGTGTGAAACAGAGTTAATTACTGACATAGAAGAATTCAAAGATGGTAACGAAGAAAAAGGTAGTATATCAACAACAGAAATAGGAGCAAAACTTAGAATGCTGTTCTAAGGAGAGGTAAATGAAGAACTTATTTAAAACATATATAAAATATACAACACTGACTTTGACAAGCCTAAGTGTTATTATGTCTTCATCTGCTTTTGCACAAAATGCACCTGTGGGTATGCGATATGTTGGTTCACAAAATTATGGTGGTACAACAACTGCTATGATGCCACAACAACAAACTGCACCTGTAATAAATTCTGTTTATGCACAACCAATGCGCCGTATAAACGAAGTTCCAATTTACGGTAAAAACAAAGGTGCATATATATACGATCACAGAAATAAAACCGAAGACACAAACCCATTTGCAGACAGCGGTCTTTATATGTTTGCTGGTTTTTCAATGGGAACCACATCTTCTGGACTTAATTCAGAAAAACCAACATTTGATGGCGATTTTTATCTTGGCGGAAGTGACGCCAGCAGCAGCATGGGCGATGTAAACGGCCTTACATTTGGTGTTGGTCGCGTAATGTCAAACACGCTAAGTGTTGAATTTACTTACTCTCAATATTCTGGTATGAATTACGGTGATTATGCATCAATTTATTACCCAGAATACATAGAAGACACAGATCTTGATGGAAACCCTTTACCAGAAGAAGATATATACATAGAAGAAGCATATGTTGATGATTTTACTTTTGAAGTATTGGACGGTGGTGAAATATCATCTGAATTTATCGGTATTGGTCTTAAATACAACCTTGAAAATATGTTTGGAACTGTTTTGGGAATGTTTAAGCCATATCTTGGCGTACATATTGGTATTACACAAAATACAATTGATGATTATACAATATCTGATCCATTCACTACTTACGGAGGTAACGTTAGCGTTTTTGCAGGTGAGGTAACAACAGAAATGATTGAAGATGTTTGGATTGATGCTGATAATAATGAAAACTCCGCATTAAAAACAGGATATAAAGAAATAATTGAAACATCAGATCTTAATTACCGTATTCTTGGTTCAACAACACAATCATTCGGTGCAGGTATTGAAATTGGTGCAACAATGTTACTTGGTGGAAATTTGGAAATGGATATATTCTATAAATATAACACATTCGGCACAATTGAAACATCAGGAAGCTCTTTACTAAGCTACTATGAGTTCGGACAAGAATATTATATTATAAATGATACAGATGGTGAAACATGCCCAGATGGATATTCACAAAGCACATCTCCTGTACCAGGCGCTGGAACATCAGAATATTTTATATGCATCCCAACAGGAACAGGCGACGGCTCATTCGAAGGCGAAGTCCAAGAATTTTCTGCTGAATTAAAAGAAACAGGCGATGTAAACTTTACAGAATTTGGACTTAAATTCAAATACCTATTCTAATTAATAATAAAAAACAATAAAAATAAAAGCCTTATTTTTTAAACAAGGCTTTTTTTTTATTACATTTCTTTTTTTAATTTTAAAAATTGTGAAATACTAAATGGAATTGTAAAAATATATAAAAACCAAAAAATTGACATTACATACCAAAAATGAAAATAAAATAACATTAAAACAGCAGTAAAAAGAACAAGAATAAATGGAAAAATTTCCCTTGCCATTTTTACTTTTTTTACTGATATTGTTGGAACTCTGCTTATCATTAATAACGCAGATAATAAAACAACGCCTAAACAAAGATATGATGATTTAAAAATATCTAAACCTGTTGCAAAATAAAACATCAAAGGAACAACAGAAATCATAGCAGCAGCCGGAGCCGGAACACCAACAAAAAAATCTTTCCAATAACTTGGAACTTTTTTATCACCTGTCATTACATTAAATCTTGCAAGTCTTAAAACACAACACATACCATAAATAACAGCAACAACCCAACCAAAACTTTTAATATCTGATGTTGCAAAAAAATAAACAACAAATGCAGGTGCAATACCAAATGTTATACAATCACAAAGACTGTCCAATTGTACACCAAAATCAGATGCAGATTTAAACATCCTTGCAACTCTGCCATCAAAAAGATCAAAAACAGCACCCATTATAATTGCAATTATTGCCTTTTCAAACATACCACGACTTGCAAGCAAAATTGCAGTCATACCAGCAGCACCATTTGCCAAAGTAAGCATAGATGGAAACATTTTTCCAAAAGAAATTAAATTATTCTCACTTATTTTTTTCATAACTAAAAAACCTTTATTTTTTTCTAACTGCCAAAATTGTTTCAGCACCAATTGTAATTTGACCATCCAAAACTTTTACATCATATTTATTTTGTGGTAAATAAACATCCAAACGTGATCCAAATTTAATAAGACCAAATCTTTCACCAATTGAAACTTCGTCATCTTTTGAAATACGTGAAACAATTCTTCTTGCAACTAAACCTGCAATTTGAACATAACAAACACTATCACCTTCTTTTGTTTCAACTAAAACAATATTTCTTTCATTATCTTTACTTGCCTTATCAAGATCAGCATTAAAAAATTTACCTGCAATATAAAGTGTTTTTTTAACAATACCTGATACTGGATTTCTGTTTACATGAACATTAAAAACTGACATAAAAATACTAAGCTTAATATATTTTCCTTCACTAACACCCAATTCTTCAGGAAGTGATACATCTTGTTTTATAGGAAGAAGTCTTCCATCAGCAGGTGCCAAAATAATACCATCACCTGTTGGTGAAAATCTTTCTGGATCGCGGAAAAAATAAAATGCAAACAAAGAAACAGCAATACCAATCATACCTAAAATATCAGAAAGAAGCATCAGAAAAAATGACACTGCAAAAAATATTGCAACAATAACAACTCCTTCTGCACTTATTTTTGGAAGCAAAAAGCTTTTTATACTTAAATCTATTTTATTTTCTTTATTTTTTGACATATATAACTCCTTATTTAAATGTATATCGTATTATTCTATTTTACTTTTTTAAAAATGTAAATTTATTTTTTATAAACTTAAAACTAACTAAAATTAATCTTAATATTGCAATATAGCTTTTATAAAACATTACTGGTAATTTTTTATATCTTGGCTTTCTGTTTTTCTTTACCATATTATAATCAATTGTCGAAGGAACATCTTCTTCCACGCTTGGAAAAGGATAAACAGAAAAAATATTTAATCCATATTTCCAAAATTTAATAAACTCATGATCAATTGGTACAAACATCGGATATATTTTTGAAAGATAAGATTTTGCAGCCTTCTTATTCATAATATATGCACCAGTTTTTGATTGATGAAATAAATTTAAAACAAGAGATGTTTTATTTGTTAAATTTTTAACCTTTAAATTACCACCTTTATGCCCACCATTTAATTTCACAACATCCCAAGATTTTTTGTCTTTAACAAGAGCTTTTAAAACAGAAACAAACTCATCAGAAAAAATCATATCATCTTCTAAAACCAAAGCAAATTCAGCATCATTATTTTTTTCAAATTCTTCCCAAACATTAACATGAGAAACAAAACAAGCAACCTCAGTCGGAGTAATATATTTACCATGAAAAAATGAATATTTATTTTTATTTATTTCTTTTGAAGTAAATTCTCTAACCTTACCATCCACAGCAGAAATTCTTGTGTAATCAAGCCCAATATCTTTAAGCCTTTTATCAATTGATTTCAACCTTTCAGGACTTCTATCAAGATTTACAACATAAACTTTTAAATTTTCCAATCCTTGCATTTTTAATCCTTAATAAATTTATTTGTTTTTGGAAAACCATCCGGTGGCATATGTCCAACACTTGCACGTCTACCTTGCCACATTGTAATGTTATCCACTTTATAATTTTTTGAACCATTTTTAAATGAAAAACCTTTTGATTTGGCAAATGTTTTTACATCCATAAGATGAGTTTTAGGTTCCTTATATTTTTGAAGAATAACCCCCTTACCTCTTGACATCTGAGGAAGTTCATCCAAAGAGAAAATAAGAAGCTTTCTGTTATTTCCAACAACTGCTACTGTATCATCATCTTTTTCAATATCTTTTATGATAACAAGATTATCTCCTGTTGAAAGATTAACAACTTGTTTTCCATTTTTTGTTTGTGCAACTAAATCTGTTGCTTTGATTGTAAATCCAAAACCATCTTTTGTTGCAATCATAACTAAATCATCATCTGATGTTTTTGAAACAAACATACGAACAAGATCTGCATCAACAGGCAAATCCATCATCAATCTTACAGGATCACCAAATCCACGACCGCTTGGAATTTTATTTGCATCCAATGTAAAAAATTGCCCATTACTCATACCGAAAACAACTTTATCATTTGTGTATGCATGCATTGCCATTTCTAAACTATCACCATCTTTAAAAGAAAAGTCTGTTGATAAATCAACATGATTTTTAACTGATTTTATCCAACCTTTTGATGAAAGAATTATTGTAATTGGTTCTTTTGGAATAAATGCATCCACAGAAACAACTGTATCATCCACAACTTCATCAATATCAGAAAGCCTTTGAGAAAGTTTTTTATCTTTTGAAAAAACAGATTTCATATTTTTTATATTTTCACTTATTTTTTTAAGCTTATATTTATCATCACTATTAAGAGTATTAAGCTCTGCTTGTTCATTTCTTAATTTATCAGCCTCTGCCTTTATTTCCATTTCTTCTAATTTTCTAAGCGATCTAAGTTTCATATTAAGAATTGCTTCTGCTTGAACATCAGAAAGTTTAAATTCTTCGATAAGCCTTGCTTTTGCATCATCATATTCACGAATTATATGAATAACTCTGTCAAGATTAAGATATGCTGTTAAATACCCTTCTAAAATTTCTAATCTATGAGCAATATTTTTAAGACGGAAATCTGTTCTTCTTGTTAAAACTTCAAGTTGATGTTCTAAATATGCTTCTAAAACTTGTTTTAAATTCATAACTCTTGGAACAAGATTTTTATCCAACACATTCATATTCAAAGAAAATTTATTTTCCAAATCTGTTTGCGAAAATAACATAGACATTAAAATTTTTGCATCTGTTGTTCTTGATTTTGGTTCAATAACAATTCTTATATCTTCGCTTGATTCGTCTCTTATATCTTGGACAAGAGGAAGTTTTCCTGCTTCCATCAAATCTGCAATTTTTTCAATCAATCTTGATTTTTGAACTTGATAAGGAATTTCAGTTATAACAATTTGATAATTTGAATATGGTAATTCTTCTTTTTCCCATCTTGCACGAATTTTAAAACCACCTCTTCCTGTTTCATAAGCAGAAATAATTGTTTCTTTATCCTGATTTATAATACCACCAGTCGGAAAATCAGGAGCCTTAATATACTCAACTAATTCCCTTACTTCAATACTTGGTTTTTTAATAAGAGCAATTATCCCGTCACAAACTTCCAAAATATTATGAGGAGGAATATTAGTAGCCATACCAACCGCAATACCATTTGATCCATTAAGAAGAAGATTTGGGAAAAGCGAAGGCATAACCTTTGGTTCAATTTCTTCACCTGAATATGTGTCCATAAAATCAACACTATCTTCATCCAAACCGTCCATAATTGAAACACCTGCTTCTGATAATTTTGCTTCAGTATAACGCATAGCAGCAGCGCTATCACCATCAATATTACCGAAATTTCCTTGCCCTATTACCAAAGGATATCTAACAGAAAAACTCTGAGCCAATCTTACCATCGCATCATAAATTGATGCATCACCATGAGGATGAAATTTACCCATAACATCACCAACAACTCTGGCACATTTTTTATAACCATGTTTTGGATCAAGTTTTAATTGTCTCATCCCGTATAAAATTCTTCTATGAACAGGTTTAAGACCATCTCTTACATCAGGAAGAGATCGAGATACAATAGTAGACATTGCATAAGCAAGATATCTTTCACTTATTGCATCTTTTAATTGTTGTGATTTAATATTCCCTATTTTTTTTCCGTCAACCATCAATTACTCCGATTATATATTTTTATAAAAAAATAAACGATTCTCCTTTATTTAATCCGAAAACAAGTCTATAATATTAAAAAATAAAAATCAAAGGATAATTTCATTTTATGAAGTGGGAAGACAAAGGTATTTTAATTGCAATTTCAAAATTTGGTGAAACAGACCAAATTGCAACCTTTATCACAAAAAATCACGGACTTGCAAAAGGATTAATAAAAGGTGGCATTTCAAAAAAACAAAAACCATATCTAATAATTGGAAATGAATTTGAAATAATTTGGAAATCAAGACTTGAAGACGGGCTTGGCTTCTTTTCTTTTAATCCAATAAAAATATATGGGCTTTCAATGTTTGGAAATAAAACAAAACTTGAAATATTATCTTCTTCATCAAATATACTTTATGATTGTTTATCAGAACATCACCCATACCCTCAAATATTTAAAAACACATATAATTTAATACATAACATAGAAACAACAGAAGATGAAAACACTATGCTTATAAATTATATGTTATGGGAAAAAGATTTGTTAAAAGAAATCGGTTTTGAACTCACACTTAACAAATGTAATGCAACAGGTACAACAAAAGAACTTTGTTACATATCACCTAAAACAGGTGCTGCAATTTGCGAAACAGCAGGTCGTCCATACCACACTAAACTTCTTCTTATGCCTAAAATGTGGAAAAATGATTTCGATATAAATTCCATTAAAAAAGAAAATATCACAGAAGCATTAAAAATCCTTGAATATTTTTTTGAAAAACATATCTATTCTGAAAAAAATAAATCAATACCATACACAAGACGAATTTTATCAAAATAAACTATTTCTTTTTTATTTCATATCCATCTTTTGTATCTAATAATTCAAACCCAAGTGATAAAATATCATCTCTTAATTTGTCTGCTTTAACAAAATCTTTTTCTTTTTTTGCAATTATTCTTTCTTCTGCTAAAACTTTTACATCTTCTGGAATATCTATATTTTCACTAAGCAAAATATTTGCATTTTTAATAAATTCCAACCCAAGCAAATCATCAAAAAATTCTATTAATTTATATTTGGTACCATCATTTACATCTGATTTTAACAAATCTTGAAGGATAACTATCACCCCTGCTGTATTAATATCGTTATTGATTGTTTCAAGTATTTTATTTTTCCAATCATTAAAAATAGTTTCATTAATGCTATCATCATTTTTTATAAGGGCAATTTTTTTAATTAAATTTTCATAACTCTTTTTTGCTCCATCCAAAAGTTCATAAGAAAAATTAAGCTGTTTTCTATAACTTGCAAGAAGTAAAAAGTACCTGTAAACAATTGCGGAATACCCAATTTCTTTTAATTTTGTAAGAGTTAAAAATTCACCATTTGACTTGCTCATCTTACCACTTAAATCATTTAAAAATTCCATATGAACCCAATAATTAACCCATTTTTTACCAGTAACAGGCTCTACTTGGGCAATTTCATTTGTATGATGAATTTTAATATGATCAACACCACCTGAGTGAATATCCAACATATCACCAAGCTCTTTTAAACACATTGCACTACATTCAATATGCCACCCTGGAAAACCTTTTCCCCATGGGCTATCCCATTCCATTTGCCTTTGCTCATCTCGTGGCGAAAATTTCCACAATGCAAAATCAGTTATATTTTTTTTGCCACCAGCCAGTTCAATTCTTGCACCAGCCTGAAGCTCATTCAAACTTTGTCCACCAAGCCTTCCATAATCAGGAAGTTTTGAAGTATCATAATAAATACCATCCCCATCAATTTGATAAGTATAACCAAGCTTTTCAAGCTCACTCACTAACTCTATTTGTTCACTTATATAATCAGTTGCAGGAGTATATTTATAAGGAGGAATAATATTAAGATCTTTTACATCTCCCATAAAAACATCTGTATAATATTTTGCCACATCCCAAACTGATTTGCCTTCACGTTTACTTCCTTTTTCCATTTTATCTTCGCCGGTATCACCATCAGATGTCAAATGTCCAACATCTGTAATATTCATAATATGATTAACTTTATAACCATTAGCTATGAACATACGTTTCATAACATCTTGTGAAACATATGTGCGAAGATTTCCAATATGCGCAAAATGATAAACCGTTGGTCCACAAGTATAAATAGATACCTCACCATCTTTTAATGGTTTAAAAATTTCAACATTTCTGCTTTCTGTATTATATAATTTAATTTCCATAAAACCCCTCTAATCAAGCCAATATTCAACTGTTGAAACAACACGAATTTTTTTATTTATAAACTCTCTTTCACTTCCCACACCATCTTGAGGAAGAATTGAAAAAATACCTTGTGAAGCTTTTTTAATTTTACCCAAAGATGCGCCAGATGCTTTTGCAAATTCATCTGCTGATGCTGCAGCATTTTTAATTGATTTTTCAAGCATTTCTGGTTTTACATCATTAAGTTTTGTAAATAAATAAGTAACAGGACTTGTATAGTCATTACCATCAAAAACAATACCTTTTGATACAAGTGAACTTATCCCGCTCACTGATTTTGAAACCAAATCAACATCATCTGATTTCACAACAATTTTTTGTGTAAGAATATACCTGTATTTAGCAGCTGAATTATCTGTATATCTATCAGCCAATTTATCAACAACAAGCAAATTTTCAAGATTTATTGCACTTTCTTCAAATCCAACACCTATAAGATATTTTTTTATTGCTTCTATGTTTGAATTAACCTTTCTTTGTGCATTTGAAATAATATTATCAGCCACAGTAAATTTTAAATTCCAAACCGCCATATCCGCCTTCACATCCATTTCAGATAAACCTTTTACTGTGACAGAATTATTTGTTTTATATGTTTTAAAATAATAATATCCTGGAAAAAAACCTGCACACATAAAACCAAAACATAAAATAAGCCCATAAATAACTTTTGTTTTCAACTTTTCATTCATATTCATAACACACCTCCTATTTTAAATTAAACTTAAAAAAAATGATAACATCTAAAAAAGCAAAATACAATAAAAAAAACTTTACTTTTTACCCCAACCCCTCTATTATTCTTAATAAATTAAAATTTAAAAGGCAAAAAAAATGACAACAATTATTCCAGAAGAATTATATAAATACCAAGAAGAAAATGGATACTTTAAGGCAAATCCCGAAAATGGTAAACCTGCATTTTCTATTATGATACCTCCTCCAAACATAACAGGACAACTTCATGTTGGACATGCATTTAATATGACTATGCAAGATATTGTGATAAGATATAAAAGAATGATGGGTTTTGATACACTTCTTTTACCAGGAAGTGATCACGCATCTATTGCAACACAAATGCTTGTTGAAAAACACCTTCTTTCACAAGGAATTAAAAGACTTGAAATAGGAAGAGCAGCATTCATTGAAAAAACATGGGAATGGAAAGAAAAACACACAGGCGATATTACAAAACAATTAAGAAAAATTGGATACTCTGCTGATTGGAGCCGTGAACGTTTCACAATGGATGATGGTTTATCAGAAGCAGTTAAAGAAGCATTTGTAAAACTTTACGACCAAGGTTTGATTTATAAAGATTCACGTCTTGTAAATTGGGATCCATCACTTCTTACCTCACTAAGTGACTTAGAAGTAAATATGATTGAAACATCAGGTCATATGTATCATATAAATTACAAAATTGAAGAAACAGATGAATTTATCACTGTTGCAACAACACGCCCTGAAACAATGCTTGGCGATACAGGTATTGCCGTAAATCCAGAAGATGAAAGATACAAACACCTTGTTGGTAAATTTGCAATACTCCCTATATTAGAAAGAAAAATTAAAATTGTTGCAGACGATTATGCCGATCAAATCAAAGGAACTGGTGCTGTAAAAATAACCCCAGCACATGATTTTAATGATTTCGAAGTTGGGAAAAGAGCCGGACTTGAAATAATAAATATATTCACCCCAACTGGTAAAATTGATATTTCAAACTTGGAAGAAAATGACTTTGTAAAAACCCTTGATGGTATCGACAGATTCGATGCAAGAAAAATTATAATTGAAAAATTAAAAGAAACAGGATCCTTTGTAAAAGTTGAAAATTACACTCATCAAATACCACATTCCGACAGAGGTGGCGCAATTGTAGAACCAAGAATTACAGAACAATGGTATTTGGATGTATCATCTATGGCAAAAAGATCAATTGAATTTGTCCGCGAAGGAAAAATAAAATTTATACCAAAGGTATGGGAAAACACTTTCTTTTCTTGGATGGAAAATATTGAACCTTGGTGTATATCACGTCAACTTTGGTGGGGTCACCAAATACCTGCATACTACACAGATGATGGAAAAATCATCGTTGCAAAAACATTAGAAGAAGCACAAGAAAAAGCAGGTGCAGGTGTAAATCTAACCCAAGACGAAGATACACTTGATACTTGGTTTTCATCTGGACTTTGGCCTATGTCAACACTTGGATGGCCAAATGAAAATGCAATTGATTTTAAAAAATATTTTCCAACATCAACTCTTATAAGTGGATTTGATATAATATTTTTCTGGATTGCAAGAATGATTATGTTCTCAATCCATTTCACTGGTAAAGCTCCGTTTGAAAACGTTATTCTTCACGGTCTTGTTCGTGATGCAAAAGGTCAGAAGATGAGTAAGTCAAAAGGCA
>CAYJFW010000001.1:0-19835 GCA_964369895.1 uncultured Bacteroidales bacterium | reverse complement strand
CTTTAATTATGGTTAAGGCCTGTGAATCTTCTTTAAACATTTTCAAATGATCTTTGGGATCTTCCACATAACCTGATAACATTTCTGACCAGGCTTTAGCCACTCTTTTTGGAGTCTCTAAGAGACCTTCTCTATTTGGATTTTCTCCGAAGGCTTTTAAAATTTCTAAAGTTGCCTCCTTTATTTTTTCTTCATTTATAGTCATTTTTATCCTATTATTTTATTAATATTTTCAATAAACGCTTCAAAACTTGTTCCAGAGTATTGAGGGTCTATGGTTAAAATCTCATATTCTTGAGAATTGCTAATAGTAAAAGAGAGGTCGTCTTGTTCGTAATTTTGACTAATTATATTCATTAATAAAACCGCAGAATCTTTTAAACAAAACAAATGTAATTTTTCATTTTTTATCCTTTTTTTTACTATTAGATCTTTTATTTGATTTTTGAAATCAATTTTTTTTTGAGGCATTCTATATATCCCATCTTTTTTATAGATCCCCATCCTATCAAAGTGATATTTGATATTGGCTTGGGTTGTTAAAATACCTCTTTTATCTAAAGCCTCCTTCATTCTTTGTTGGCTTTCTATCTTTTCACTTTTTATAATTTCTTCTATTAAATCAGATACAATTCCTATTGCGGCTGATTTTAAATTTTCATATTCTAACATTATTCCCCCTCATATATAGTTGGATCCTCAACCATTGCATTTTTAAAAGCTTCTTTTCTTTCAATACAGGTTCCACATTTTCCGCAATGCTTTTCTTTTCCTTTATAACAAGAGTAGGTTAAATTAAAGTCTACTCCTGAGTTTTTTCCTATTTCAACTATATGCCCTTTGGTCATATTTTCAAAAGGTGTTGTGACTTTTATTCCTTTCTCTGTTCCAAATTTTATAGCCTCTTTTATAGCCCTGTTGAATTCTGGTCTACAATCTGGATAAATATGATGGTCTCCCGAATGAGAGGCTAAAGATATAGTGTTACACCCCTTACTTTCGGCTAAACCTGCTAAGATGCTTAACATAATCCCGTTTCTAAAAGGAACTACTGTTGACTTCATATTATCCGCTTCGTAATGTCCTTCTGGAATATCTCCCCCTGTTTTTAATAGGTCAGAGATGAAGAAAGATTCTATAAAATTTAGATCTATAATAATATGTTCTATTTTTAGTTTTTCACATTGTTTTTTTGCGCTGGATATCTCTCTTTCATTATGTTTGGATCCATAATTAAAGCTAACTGCTATCGGTGTGATTCCCATTGAAATTAAATAACTTAAAAGAACAGAACTGTCTAATCCACCTGAAAAACTTACTATTGATTTTATTTTATTCATATCTTATCCCTTTTTATTATTATCTGTGCTTCCAAAACCATTACTTTTTCTAATAGATTCTTTGCAGTATTTTTCCCACTGTTCATCAGTAGCTTCTAAAATGGTAATATCCCATTTTTTCATAACTTTAACTTGGCAAACTCCTTTTCCTTCTTCTATAACTTGATCTTCATCTCCCATATTATAAACTTTAATAGCTAGAGGACCTGTATATCCTGGGTCTATAATACCTTGGTGTATTTTTAAGTTTTTATTTATTCCATTTCCACTTCTATCTGCAAATTCTAAAAACCAACCCTCTGGTATAATAACTTTTAATCCATTAGGAACAAAGTTGTGTCCTCTTGCTGGAATAATTGTCTTTTCTATTGCTATTATGTCAAAGCACGCGCTTGTGTTTCCATAAGAACATATAGGTATAATAGCTCTCGGATCATCTTTTTTAAAAAAGATAGAAGGTTCATTTTTATTTGATGTTTCTAGGGGTTCCTCCGGATAATCTTTTAGCTCTTTTGCTAATTCTACTATATTTTTCTTTTCCATTTTATTTTCCTTTATAATTAGCTAAACTTGTGTCTGTTTCCCAAACTTTTACATTTTTAAGTTTGATGCAATCTTTTTTTCGGTGAGATTGTAAAATTTCTGAAAATTTTTCAAACAGGAATTTAGACATATTTTCCGCAGTTGTGTTGGTTGGTAATATGTAGTGTCTATTTCCTTTTTTCAACTTTTTCATTGCTTCTAATAATTCCTTATCTTTATCGAAAATTAATGTAGAATGATCCCAATTAGCCTGGATCCAATTATCAAACATTTTTTTTAATTCTCCGAAATCTACTACGAGACCTAATTCATCTAATTTTTTAGATTCTACAGATACTTCGAAGTGATATGTATGTCCGTGAAGATTTTCACAAGGCCCGTTATAATTTAAAAGACGATGGGCTATACTCGCATCTTTTAACCTTTTTGTAATTTCAAACATATTTAAAAAAGTTATTAATAATTATAAATAAATATTAATAACTTCATTTCTATTTATCAACTATTTTTTTTAAATTCTTAAAAAAATAGGTTTCCATACACTTAACCATTTCATTAAATACTCTTCATTATAAGTAGGATCTTTAGGTTCAAAGTGATCTTTTAACGTAATTACTAGTTCTTCTTCTGTTTTAGACATTATATCTTCTTTTGATATTTTAAGATCATCAATATAAAAATAATTTTCCACAGAAACACAGGTGAAATCGTCAGCTTTAAAATCTACTATTTCCTCCCCATTTCCTTTTGAAAATTGAAAATTAGAATCATCAATTCCCAAATTATTTTTAAAGTCGGTGTTACTTAAGTCTGATTTAGAAAAATCTGTTTCCTGTATATTAGATCCTTTTATAATGGAAATTTTAAAATCATTACCTACAAAAGAACATTCTCTGAGGTTGCATTCACTCAAATTACAGGTATTTAAAATTGTTTTCTTTAATTCCTCGGAAAGAATGGTTTTTTCAAAATTAGATCTTGCTAAAATACATCTAAAAAAAATAACCCCATAAAGCTTAGTGCTCGCGGTTATTTGCCCTTCTTCTTCTTTTTGATCAGAACTGAAATTAGAACTTTCAAGGCTACAGCTGACAAATCTGGTAGATTGTATATTGGAGTTCTTAAAACTAATTCCGGGAGCTCCACATATAGTTATTAATAGATTCTTTAAGTTAGATTCTTCAAGGAGAACCTTGTTCATTTCACATTCGGTAAATTCGCAGTATTCAAAGGAACTTTGATTGAAATTAACATTTTTTAAACAACTCTTTTTTATTCTCGTGTTATTTATTATACATTTTCTAAGATCCGCCTGTCTAAAGTCTAATTCTTCAATATTCTCATTTTTTAAAACAAATTGTTCTCCTTGGGTTTCATCTTCTAGCCATAATTTATGATTTTCTATCATTCTATTTAAGATCGTTTGGGTAATCATTTTACTCCTTTTTCTATATTAAATCTCTCATCTGTTTAATATTGTAATAAGCTATGTTTATTTTTTCACTATCTAAGTTCCTTTCAAAGTAATCTTTTGGAGTAGGTATTCTATCTTTTAGAGATAGTTCCATTGGTATTATTTTTTCTTCACTTGCGTAAAGAACTGGTAGGCAAGAGTCCATTGATTTAGCTTTCATTTGATATGCATCTAAAATTTCTTTAGGTTCATTACATCCTAGGAAGTGATAATTATATTCACTCGCAGGATATCCATTGTCTATTAAAAATTGCATACATTCTTTTCTTGATTTAAAAGCTTTTAGGGCTCCTATTTTTGAAAGACCTATCCAGGTGAATTTTTTTATATCTTTAGAATATTCTTTTATGGAAATGATTTTTTTTATATTTTTGGAATATTCTTTTATAGAATTTAAACATTCTAAAAAAGATTCTTTTGTGTTCCCGTGAGGAATTACCATAAATTCTAAATCGGATTTATCTTCTTTCATATATTCTAAAAAAGATAAACTCTTGATATAAGTCTCGTGTGAATTTCCAAAAACATCTGGGCAGCAAACTATATTCGGTTTTATTTCTTCACAGGCTTGTTTTAATTCTTCGTTTGAACAATTATAACCCTCATATTGACCATTATCAAGTATTAAAAAAGTAGATTCTCTATTTCTATTTACAAAGAAGCTTTTATAACTTTCATCTTTTAAAAGTTGAGCTAAAACTAAGAAGTTAGTTTCCTCTTTTAATAGTTCCTCAGTATTCGGTATTGGAACAATTGGCATAAATTTAAACATATTTTTTTTATATTTTATTAATAATTATAATTATATATAATATCTTATGTTTATAAAATCAAGCTTTTTATAGTTCTGTGTTTCCTATTTTTTTATAAAAACCTGTAAGTTTCTCTGTTTTGGTTGATATTAACACTTTTCCAAAAGAATTTTCAAAGTATTTCCTCGGTCTTCCGTATAAAGGTATTGAAAAAATTATTTTTAATAAAGGCCAAAGATTTTCTCCACAGCACGGATAAAAAACGTCTTTTTGGGGGTTGGTTTTTATATCAATATCTCTCCCTGTTGGATATCCTAAATTTTTCCAGCAATATCCGAAAAATATCATATTAATGTCTTTTTTTAATTTAAAATCCTCTTTAAAGTCTTCTTTTCCCCAGGTTTTCAAATCTATTTTTTTTTGATTAGGATCTAACGAAAAGAATTCTTCTGTGAATGTAAAACTCTCTTTATTTGTATCTATTTTAAGATGAAATGACGTGTTTTTAAATTTACATTTAAAAATCTTTATATTTTTATGTATATAAATGAGATTCTCTCTGTATAAGAGAGCAGTTTGAAAAATTACTTTATCTTGTTCTATTTTAGAGAGCGCGCTAAAACCCATCTTTAATCCTTTTCTTTAAAAAATAAAAAACATATTATATATTGTATATAATATGTTTTTTCTAAAAAGTCAACTATTTTTTAAAAAAGTTATTAACTATTTCTCGGATTGTTGTAGGAAAGCTTTTCCCTTCTTTTTCCCCTTTTTCTTTTATCTTTTTTGAAATTTCATCATCAAAGTAAACTTGCGCATAATTCTTAGGTGTTCTCCCTTTTAGAGTCCCTATTGGCCTACCTGCCCCCGGTTTATTTATATATGGTTCTCCATTTTTTCTTAATTTAGTTTCTTTCATCTTACTCCTCATTTCTATTATTTACTAACATAGCTTGGAAAATGTTTTCCAAATCAAAAACTTCTTCTAAAAAAGAATTTATATCTATATCTGCCTGATATGAAATACTTTGAAGGGAATCAGCTTGAAAATCTGAATCTTCCCTTTGTTCTTTTTTAAATACTTCTTCTGCTTTTTTTATTTCTTTCAATAAAGATAAAACTCTTTCGGTTGTTTTCCTGCTTATTGAAAAATAAAGTCTTTTATTTTCTATATTATTTTTTTTCATACTATTTCTCCTTTTTTAATAATTTTTTATTACTTAATTCGTCCCATATCATAGGATTTCCACAAATTGGACAAATTGGCTCAGCTATTTCAAAGAATTTCTTTTTAACTAAACATTTCCATTCTTCGTGCAATTTTTCTTGAGATCCAGAGCATAAATACATTTTTGCTTTTTGCTCTTTTGTTTCTTCTTCTTTTACCTCTTTTTTTAAAGATTTGAGCTTAGAGTGGGGATATTTTCCTAAATTCGGTAGAATGAGTTTTAGTTCTTCATTTAATTCTCCACTTGCTGTAGTAGCTTTCCAAGGTTCTAGTAATCCCACTTCCCTTGCTATTTTAGCAAATTGAGAATTATGTTTTTTATCTAAACCTAAGTAAGCGTGAATTAACTCGTGAATTAGCACATCTAAAACTCTTAATTCTTCACTTATTTTGGGGCTAATAAAAATTTCAATATTTCCATTCTCCGAACACTTCTTATTGAAACATACCCCGATAGCTTTCTTTGGGCAAGGTCCACAAGATATTTTTATTCCTTCTGGGAGATCCCAAACTCTAAAAATTCTATCTTGTAGAAGATTTTTTGCCTCTGTCAACCATTCTTCTCTTGTTTTATAAATTGTTTCTAATTCCATATCATATTCATATTTATTATATAATTAATTATAAATCATCATAAAATAATTAGCACTAAATAATTTAATCTAGTGCTAATTTTGAGGTTTTAAAAAGGAATTTCATCCTCTAACTCTTCTGTTGATTCTTTGGTATCTACAAAGCCTTCGTCTTTTTTAGTAGCATCTTTTCCTATTTCATTATCCATTTCATCTATAAAATCATCTTTAGGTGCTTCATAATTACTTTTTAAAATCGTATAATCAGGTTGGCTAGCTTTGTCTTTATAAGTATTCGGAAATACTGAGAAAAAGATTTTTTCCCCATTATGTGTTATGGATCCAGATAAATAAGATTTTCCGGATTGAGAGGTTTTCTTCCATAAACCCCCTATGTTATTTTCATTTTTTTTATTTTCCATTTTATTTTCCTTTTTAATTTATTAATTTATATTTTAAAATTTTAGAATTCCCCATAAAAATTCTATTCTTTATCAAGGAGGAAATCCTTTTTTTGAGGTTTTAATCATTTAATATTTCTAATAAACTATTTCTGTCTTCCTCAGTAAATTCAAAGATGTCATCACTGCTTATGTCTCCATTTATAAGTTCATTGATAAAAATGTCTTTTGCATAAGACTCTACCTCATCCTCGTTAGAACAATAACTTGTGTCTGCTAAGATAGCCCCTGTGTCGGGATGTGTTTCGTGACTCACAACCCATATTCCCACTTCTTTAGAACTTTTTTCAAGGTATTCTTCCTTGTTTTTATTATAATAATTATTTAATTTATTATTTAACATTTTTAATTTCTCCTTCTTCAATTACTATTCCTATTTGACCTGTGGAATCTACTTTTTCTATCCAAACTTGATAATCTTTTTCTATAGCCATATCGGTTATAATTTTCATATTATCTTCATCTAACAAACTTCCATCTTTGATTAAAACTACTTTTAAGTGTTTTTCATTTTCTGCAGCCATCGCTATAGATGATGATATTTTAATTTTCTCTGCCTGAGAGCATTGTTCAAAAGGAATCCCATTATATAAAATAGAATTGTCACCAAAAGATAAACCCTCAACTGGCATTTTACAGGAGCTTATTGCATCTTGTTTTTCTTTATCCAGTTCTGTTATTTTATTTGTGAGGATCTGCGCTTGTTTTTCTTGTTGATCTAAATTATCACTTAATTCTTTCTTCTTTAGTTTTAAGCGAATGTTATCGTTTGTAACTTCGGCATTTTTTAAAGTTTCTTTTAAGTGAATAGTTTCTTTTAAGCCTCCTGTTTCTTTTAATTCTTCTTTTTTTAGAAGAGTATCTTTTTGAATTTCCTCTTGTTGTTTTTTTAAAGATTCAATTTCCATTTCTCTCTTTTTTATCTCCTCTTCGGCTCTCTCTATAAGAATTTCATTTCCTTCTATACAAAGTTCTTTCTCTCTTACTTCTTTATTAAAAACCTCTACTTCTTCTATCTGTTTTAAAATATCGGCCATCACAATTAGGTTATCAGGTGTATCGTTTGGATAATTTATATCTTTAATTAGAGATTCGCTTTCTTTAATCTTTCTATTTACTATAGTTCTATCCTCATAAACAACTTTTCTTTCAGCTTCGTTCTTTTCAAAATTGAAGTCTATTTTTAAAATAGATTTTAATTGTTCAAACTGATCCTTTGGTTTCATATTACTAAATTGTAAAGGATCGAAACTTATATTTGAAAAAAGTTCATCTAGAATTGCTTGTGGGCTAGAGAAAGTAGCTCCTTCTTTAGTTGTTATTTTAACAGTTGAGGATCCATCTTTTTTAATTTTTCTTTTAATTAATAAATTTCCAATATCTATAGATATGTTTGCTTCCTCTTCTCCTTCTCTCACAGGTTTTTCTGGTTGATACTTTTTACCAGCTATTGCCATAATAATAGAATCTAAGACAGAACTTTTTCCCTGGCCGTTTTTACCAGAAAGCTCTATTATATTACCCTCAGGTTTTATTTCAATTGCTTTTAAAACTTTTACATTTTCTGCATTTAATTGTATTATTTTACTCACTTTTTCCTCCGAAAATCTTAAATATTATTTCATCTTCCTCTTCCTCTTCCTCTTCTTTTTTATCACAGAATTTTATCATTCCATCAAGGACGTTCTCTATTAAAGATATCAAACCTTCTTTTTCTTTTAACATATAATCTTTAATCATAAGACTTGCATCCATTGAATTTTCATCACCCCATTTTGCCAATTTTCCTACATTTTCCGAAATTTTTTGGCAGTAACTGTCTTTGTCAAGAGCTCTTTTTAAAACTATTTCAGAAAAACAATTTTTCTTTTCCTTTTTCATATCTTTCCTTTCTTTTTTAATAAACACATATCATAATATTTTTATTTATAATATATAACAATTTAATTATAAAACACTTATAATTAAAAGCAACTAAAAAATTAATTTTAGTTGCTTTTTGAGGTTTTTATTCTATTTTTATTATTAAAACAAACAAGTTGGAATCCTATTTCCGAAAAGTTCTATTTCTTCTTCCTGTGTTAAAGGTCTAAAATAAGGAAAAGCCGTTCCTCTATTGGTCATAAAAATTGTGTGCCCCATTTTAGCTTTCCAATGATGATAATCTGGAACTTCCTCACAAGTAAAAATATCCATAGTTCTTCCCCAATTAAGACATTGTTCGTGTAGTGATTCTTTAGTTACTTTATCTACTCCAGTAAAGCAACTCACTATCCCCCTTCTGTCTAGACTCAGGTCTTCTTTTTTTATAGCAAAGAGTCCTGGGCCTCCTCTTTTTGCCAATATCTTTTGCCACTCTCTATTTCCCATTTCATCCAACTCTTTTTGTGTTATAGAATAGGAATTGCTTATTGCAATTAATAATAGAACAATTGTTATTAAATATTTTTTCATTTTGTTTTCTCCTTTTTTAAAAACCCATACAATTCCAATACTCATTTCCTAAACTAGGATCATATCTTTCACATCTATTGTGCCCTACTTTTAAACTCATTATCAATAGGGAAAAGATTATGAGAGATATTACTGCTATGAAAGAACATTTTATAAAAAAATCCTTAAGTCTATCTTTCATCTCCCCCTCCTATAAACTCTTTAGCATTTATACTTGGCCAATAGTAAATAAATCCCATCCCCATATTGTCTTTTTTATAATCAAACACTAGGTCTAAAAGAGTTTCAAAATCTATTTCTCCTTCTTTTTCTTCTTGATAATCACTAGGCATCCCACCAAATATTTCTGCTAAATCATCTTTTGTAATAGAATGTATTTCCTCCCCTGTTTCGTAAGCTTCTTGTAGGACTTCTTTGAAAACTTCTCGGATATCTTTTTCATATCCTGATATACCTACGCAGTTTTTTCCATACATTCCCCTTCCAGAATATGTTGTATGAATCGATATCCCTTCTGTTTCAGTAGCTTTTAATAAAATTTTTAAAATTTCTATTTCCATATTTTTATTTTCCTTTTTAAAATTAATAATTAAATAAATAACTTTTAAATTATTTATATTTATATTATAAGAATTAAATAATTAATTGTCACGAAAATAATTAGTATTTTTAAAGATTGAGGTTTTACATTTTTTTTATTAAATCTGATAAAAGATTACAATATTTTGGAAATAGAGTTAAACCTAAAAACAAAATAACCTTTGAAAGGATCCAAAAAAGGATTACAAAAGGTAGGTTAATTAGAATAATTAAGGATATAATTAATCTTTTAAAAAATGTATAAATCTTTAACATAAAACTTTTATAGTTGAATAATCTCATTAAAATAAAAAATATATGGCTTTTATTTTAAAAGCCATATATTTTGTTTAATTATTGTATAAAATAAGGTTTATAAAGTTTCCCATCTAATTCTTGTTTCTGTTCTTAAAACTTCTACCTCCTCTGTTCTTATTTCATTTTTCTTAAGGAATTCTATAAAGTCTTTTATTATATTATCTACTAATTTATCAAAATCTTTAACTAATTTATAAACATATTTTAAATCATCTGTTGACAAATCCTCTGGGTATTCCCTTAATGTATATTCACCTTTCTTAGTTAAGACTAAATATCCCCCTGATCTTCCATTAAAGAAAATCTCACAATCATTTTCGGTTTCAAAGTTTTCTATCATATGATAAATAAATGAGGGAAGCATACCTTCGAAAACCGCAGTGTAAGCTTTATCTCTTACTCCTGAATCCAAAGGAATTATATTATGTATCTTTACATTCCTAGCATAACTTTCCGTTTTGTTCCAAGAATTCATTGTATAATATTTAAAATGATTATTTAAATAATCTATCATTACTTTTTTACTTATTGACATTGTTATATCTCCATTTTAATTAATAAATTCATTATATTGTGAAACATAATCCACTAATTCATCTTTAGTCAAGACTATGTTATCCACTATAAACACCTCTACTTTGTCCGCTACTTGACTTTTTTCACTTTCATCAAGTTCTTTGTCTTGTGCCCATCCTATTTCCTCTTCATCACTATAAGCATATTCCATAAGGTCACTTATATCTTCTATTTCATCTTTACTTAACCAACCTTCAGCTGTTAAATATTCTCCGTTTGCATTTGTAAAAACCCAAAAAACGTGATCATCTATCATATTTACCCCCTTTTATTATATATTTTTATACCTTTGTCTAGGAAATCTTCTCCTTCTTCTAATCTTGATTGTCCTAATCTCATTGCTTCATTTACACAATCCATAAGTTTTTCTAAATTTAAAGCTCCTATTTTTTTTCCTGTTCTTTCCTCGTAAGATAATTTTATTCCATACGAAGTATTAAAACCCTCAATGACTATATATCTATTAGGTATGTTTTGTAAAAAATCCACTAATGTATTATTTACTTCATCCGTAGATAAATATCCCTCTTTCATAAACCTAAGAATGTCTTCAAACATATTTTTGAATTGTTCTTGTCTTTGTTCTTTACTGGAATTTTCCATTTTTTATTTTCCTTTTTAAAATTAATAATTAAATAATAAATAACTTTTAAATTATTTATATTTATATTATAAGAATTAAATAATTAATTGTCACGAAAATAATTAGTATTTTTAAAGATTGAGGGATAGTTCTGATATTTTTTTAAAAAGGTTTTAAGTCTTTTTCTTCTCATATATAGAGATTTATATAAAAATATGTTCTCATTAAAAATTGCTTTTTAAAATGAGAACATATCTAGTTGTTTTTGAATTATTGTTTAATGTTTTTAGTCTCTAAGCTTCCTTGCTTTTATTTTAAGAAGACTTTCTATTAATATTACAAAAATCATAATAGGTAGAAGCATTACAAAAATGGCTCCTGAGATTATATTTATAAAATTTTCATTTTCACTGTATTTTTTCATTAATATAATCCTTTTTGTTCATCTCTATCTAATTCCATTTCTAATTCAGGATTTTTTATACATTTCTCAAAGGCCTCTTTACTCATCCTTCCATCAAGGACTTTTAGAACTAGTTTCATTAGATTTTCCCTAAAGTTATGGGTTTGTTCTAAGGTGAGTTCTAATGGACTAGGAAGCTCTATTTTTCCTTCCTCAATTTTTTCATTAATAAGATCCGCGAGGTCATCTTTTTCTATAAAATCTTTATTATCTAATTCATCTTCTATTTTATCGGAAATAGTTGACTCTAATTCTGATTCTATATCTCTTTGAATATCACCTTTTAAATCCTCTTCATCGATAACCTCAGTGATTAGATCTTTTAATGTAGTTTTTATGTCTTTTATAATTTCCTCCTTTAGGTTTTCGTTTTCTGATTCACATTTTATTTCCACTTGTTTTTCTAAAAGATTTACCTCTTTTAAAATTTTTATTTTTTCTTCGTCGGTTGCGCTTGAACCAAGAACAATGTTTAATATTCTATTTTTATCCATTTTTATTTTCCTTTTTATTAATCTATAACTGAAATTTCATATTTTGTAGGTTCCCATTTAGGATCCACTTTTTTAATTTCTGAAATCTTTTCTTCATTACTTTTTTCAAAGAAGGCATTATTAAATTCATCATCTTCCAATTTTTGATTAAATTCATCGGGTGTATTTTCTAATGAAATTGTAATCCCCAGAATATCAAAAATCTTTTCATTATCCCCTTGGCAAACCTCTATTTCCTTATCTTGGTCAAATTTTTTTAATTCTTCCATTAAATCTTTTACTTTCATATTTTTCCTTTTTTATTTTTAAATAATATAATAACACAAATAATTTTTTGATTTATTTGTATTTATATTATAAAAACTAAATAATTAATTGTCACGAAAATAATTAGTGTTTTTAAAGATTGAGGGAGCAAAGAGTTTTTAATAAAAAACCTAATTAAAAATATAATTAGGTTTTTTTTTTGTTATTTAATTATTAAATAAAAAGTTGTTGCTTTAATTTAATAGTGTAATTAGAAAGAATATGAAAGAACTTTAGAATTACATTTATCATTATAAAACATAGAAAATTAAAAAGCACGATAAAAAGAGATGTAGAGTTATTTTTTAGGGTTTTGGATTTTTTTGTGAAAAATAGTTGAAAAATAGAAAATAAGTTTTTATTCTTAGAGAGAACTTTAAAAGATGTTTAAATATTGTGAAAAAACTTAAATGAGCCAAAAAGAGCTAATTCGTTCTTTATTTTTCAACGTGTCCTTGCGTTATGGCTCATTTAAGTTTTTTCTCGTGAGCCATTCAGGAGCCAATCAATTTTCAATAAAATCAACACTTGACCCAGAGAATGGCTCTTTGGCTTATATATAATATATACAAAAATTTTCTATTGTGATTTTTCAATTTTTAATGAGCTGAGGAGCCAATATATTAGTTATATATTGATTTTATTATGTTTGTTTGGCTCTTTTATTGGCTCATTGTAAAAGAGCCAGAGGAGCCAATCTATTGTTAACTATTGAAAACATTAGTGTCAATTGGCTCATCATATTATCAAGCGTTATTTTTCAATAGTTGAGTAACCATATAATAACCTATCTACAGAAAAAAACAAGAGGGGGAAATTTTAGTATATATATATTATATATATCAGAACTGATCAAAAAAGAAAAGAACCGTTTAAAAATAACGGATTAAAAAGAGTGGCTTTTTGTAAAATATGGGTTATTATATGAATATGTATAATATAGGATAATTTATGGATGAAGAAAATGAGTTTTTACCTTTTGATTCTCAAAGGTTAGGTCAACCGGAGGAGGAGTTGTGGGCAGGGAGAGAAAAGGAAATACAAAGTCTTCTTATACCAGACACATTAGATAAACCTTTTGTAATGACACCAGAGTTGAGGGATAAAATAGGAAGGTTAGCTTTAGAAGGAGCAGAAGATGAAGAGATCTGTCTCTATTGTAATCTCTCTACGAGGAGGTTTAAGGATTACAAGAGAAACGATGAAAACTTTGCGGATTGGCTCGTCAAACTGCGGAAAAGAGTAACCTTTATCGCAAGAAAAAACATTAGAACCGCAATTGAGTTAGGAAATTTGAGCTTATCAAAATGGGAAATTGAGCGTGAAAACAAAAAATCAGGGGCCTTATCCTCCTCAAATCTCACCAACGAATTTCTAACAGATGACGACGAGTCAATCCTGGAAGCCTATGTAACCAAAACAATCACCCTTAAAAAAACAACAAAAATCCCTTTACAAGAAGCAAAAAACCCTCTACAAGAGGTAAAATAAAAACCTCCCTAGGCAACCACTAATTAACAAATCACCTTTTGTAATAAACTATTAGCTCTTTAATAAAGAGCCATTGGCTCCTCACTCGTGAGCCGCGATCAACCGTTGAAAAACAAAGACTAGTTACACTTGGCTCCTCAGCAAAGAGCCATCTCGTGAGCCAAACATATATAGCCCTTTTTTGACTAACAATGACCAAAAGTTAATAACCGGTGAAAAAAGGGCCTAAACCTTTTTATACCTCAAAAATTTAAAAATTAAATATTTTTAGTGACTATTAATTTTAATGGTTTTATAATTAATATGTAAGGTTAAAAACCAATTATTAATAAATTAAAAGGAAAGGGTATGGAAAAGGAATTGAATATTAAGGTTTTATTAGGGATGAGAAAAGACAAAACTTTAACAACAGAGGTAATAGAAGATCTTTGGTATGACTGGTTTTGTAAAAGGGAATCTATCTTAAACAAAGGGAAATCTTTACTTTCAAAATTACAACAGGTAGTAAAGGCGAATAATAATAAATTTGACCCAGAAAAAACTTACACATTTTTTAAGAACAATTGCCCTATGAGAGGATCCTTATATGATGATTTTAGAATATGTGATATAGAGACCGGCAAAGTTTTATATACAGTAACCCCTAAAACAGGGCACAATTCAAATAAAGGGAATTCAGAATTATGGGGTAAAGATAACGATTTTGAAAAACCTTTAATAGATGGGGCCTGGGAAGAGGTATTAAATTATTTCTCAAAATAAAAAGGAAAAAGGGATCTCAAACAGAGATTTCCCTTTTTGTTAGTTAAGAGGTCAAAAAAGGGCCGCGAGCCTCCTCAAAGTTTAATTAATATAGTGACTTTTAATTCTTTATGTATTATAATTATATTAGGTTAACAAATAATACAAAAATGATTGATAATTTTATTAGGTATAAGGTCTATAGAAAGGGATCCGATAAGATGAGTTTTAAAAGTGAAGAACTTTTCTCCTGTAGAAACCTTGCTTACAAGTATGCAAAGATGAAAGGGAGTGAATGGGGAGTAGAAAGAGTTTTTGTAATAGAAGGAATTATTTTAGATGAGGATAGTTTACGTAAAATGGTTAAGGATCATTACGGAGAATATGACTTTCAATTCATTGACGAGGATCCCGAAGAATAGAATATTGGCTCCTGAAGGAAGATCCAAAGGGAGCTCTTATTTTTCAATGGTTGGGTGAGAATTGGCTCCTCACTGAGGAGCTCTTTAAGATCTTAAGAAAGAGTCCTTTCTTGACTAAAAATGACCCTTGTTTTAAAATCCCCCTCTAGGGGCTAAAAAGCAAATAAAGGTAGAAAAAGGGCCTCTGGCCCCGCCAGGGGACAAAAGATAGCTAAAGGTGAAAAAAGGGCATTTTTCTAATACTAAAAAACCCCTATCTTTTTACGGATAGGGGTTTTTTATTTAACTTAAGAAAACTTCTTTGAAGATTTCGGGATCTACACAAATCTTTATTAGAGTAAACTCTCCTTCCTCTATTGATTTATATTCTATATTCAATCCTTTTTCTTGATAGTGTTGAAAAATAGGACTCCAAGTTTTTGGGTTATTTATATTTTTTAAAAGGTCCTCGTGAGAACATTTTCCTTCAAAAAATTTTTTTATTCGGACCTCAACTTGTTGAGCGAGGAAATTTAAATTAAGCTTTAAGTAAAAATCATCATCACTTGCATAACTTTTTACCCTAAACTTATGGAGTTGACCATTCAATTCTACCTTTTCAATTCTATTAACAGAATAACCTTTGAAAGAGGATCTCTTATTAAGATCCATATATAAGTTTATATACATATATTTTACCATATTTTTATTAACAATAATTAAACAACTATGTAAATGAGAAAATAAATAGAATATATTTATTTTATTTACATTTTTATTATACAACCTATAAATATAATAGTCACTAAAAATATTTATTATTTTATTTTTTTAGGTGAAAAAAGGTTATTATTTCTAAACAATTTAATTGGCTCCTTAATAAAGAGCCAATTAATTAGAATTTAGGATTCCTTGTTTTTACATTCATTAAACCAAATGGAATACTGAGTATAAAAAGAAGGACGTGTATTAAAATTTTAGTAATCATTTTTTATAACCTTTTTAGTTGATAATAAAAAGATCCTCAGATTAGTGAGGATCTTTATTTTTTATTTATTAGCTGCAAGCTCTATATCTTTAGAAGTGCATTTTAATTGTTTCCCACAAACAGGACAAATTAACTTTTCTTCAACTCCCTCTCTTGCAATATATCTTGCCGGGATCATCATACCGAAGTGTCCTTTCATTTCGCAAGAATACCAAATTCTTTTGTTTTGGTCTTGTTTCTTTTTATATTTAAGGTCTTCTAATTCTTCTTGTTTTTTAAGATCCTCTATTGAAACAATATTTTCTGTTTCCTCAATAACAGGTTCCTCTTCAACTTTTACTTCTTCAGTTTCTTCTAGACCTTGATATATTTTAGGAAGGTATTTAGGAATTTTTATTTCCTCAACTTTTACTTCTTTAGTAATAACTTTTTTAGCAATAGCTTCTTTTTTAATTTTAGACATTTTAGTCTCCTTTTTTATTAACAATAATTAAACAACTAAGATAAAATAAATAATTTTTTTATTTTTTTTATTTATTTTATTTATATATTAATTATAAATCCTATAAATATAATAGTCACTAAAAATATTTATTATTTTTCACTTTTGAGGTGAAAAAAGGTCCATCCTTTAATAAAAAGAGAAAAAGGACTATATATAATCTCTTTTTCTACTTTAAAATTTAAAAAAAATAAATATTTTTAGTGATTTTTATTTTTTTATATATTATAATTAATATATAAATAAAATAAATAAAAAATTATTTATTTTATTTTAGTTATTTAATTATTATTAATAAAAAAAAAAGAAAAAATGTTAGTAAAGGAATTAGTAGAAAAGTTACAGAAACTTGATCAAGAAAAGGAAATTGAAATTTATGGAGGGGGGACTGGAGAAAAATATGAAATTTTTTCAATTAGTTTTCCTTCGGAAGATATTCCAGAAGGAATTAATGAGGATGATTTCTCTGAAGATGAGAATGATGAAAGGATGAAAGAGGAAATAAAAAAAGAGTATCCTGAATGGAAACCATCTAGATATGAAATCACAATCATAGATTAAAAAAGCAAGAACCTTACAAAAGGTTCTTTTTTTATATAAGTAAAAAGGTGAAAAGAGGGAGTAGTTATGTATATACATATATGTAAAAAAAGGAAAAGGTTTTAGAGGTTTTTTTTTAAGAGAAAAAGGTGAAAAAAGGGCTTTAAAAATATTTTCTTAAAAAGTAAAAAAGGAAACTTTTTTTAAAAAATAAAAAAGGGGTAAAAATGAAACAAAAAGGTTTTTAAGGTTTTTTAAGGTTTTAAAGAAAAAAAGGTAAAAGAAGGGATTTTATTTTTTTTAAAAAAGGTTAAAAAACTTTTAAAAACCGATCTCCCTCTTTTTTCACCCCCTAGTATAAAAACACCCCAATAGCCAAAAAGGGCAGGGCCCCCTTTAGGGGGAACCCCTAAATTCCATTATAAAGGTGAAAAAAGGGATTTTTAAATATAAAAAAAGATCGATTTAAAAAAATCGATCTTAATTTTTTTTAATTATAAAAGTAGACTTCTATTTCATCATCTATTTCATTATCATTAATACAAATATCAGAAATCATAAGTTCATCTTTCTTTTCTTCTAATATTTTTTCAAGATTTTTATCATATTTTAAACTTATACAAAAATAAGTTTCTTCACAGTTTTCATCATCTTCATTTACTTTACATTTATTTAAAGCTTTGATTTTAAAATTAATATTTTTTATAAAAGATATTAATCTTTCTTCTTTAGTAATATTCATCATATTTTTTATATTTTTTATTAATAATTAAATAATTTTGTTTAAAATTATTTATATAATTTTATAATTTTTATATTTACAATTTTAAACAACGATATAAATAAATTAAATAATTTTAATATTTTTATTAATTTATTTATATATTAATTATAATATAAAAAATATAAATGTCACTAAAAATATTTATTTTTTAAATAACAAAAAAAGAGAACATTTCTGTTCTCTTTTTTTTGTTAAATATTATATTCTATATCAAAAAAATCTTTATAATCTTCTAATCTTTTTATTAAATCTTCTAATTCTTCATATTCTAAACATTGATCGTCTTCGTTTAAAAGATATTTTGGAGTTTTTTCAAAAGAAGAACAATCATAATCTTTTTTAAATTCTTTAGGTATTATTAAACCTAAAACTTCTAAAAGAACTTCTTCTATAGTTTGATTTTCTTCTTCTTTGTAATTTTCTATCTCTTCTTTAAAAGATTCTTTATCTTCTTCTTTAAAATTAATATAAAATTCTTTACTATTTTGAATCGTTTGCAAAACAAATAAGTTATTATAGTTTTTTATAATTTTTACTTTTCTTTTCATATTTTTTACTATTTTTATTTAATAAATAAGAAGTTAATCAAAATAATTAACTTCTTTAAAAATTCTTTTTAATATTTTTTATTAAAAAGAATTAAGTTTATTTAAAAGTTTTAATAAATCTTCTAAACAAGATTCAAAAGATTTTCTAGAAACTTTATCTAATTTTCTTTGATCTTCTTCTTTTAATATTAATTTTATATCTTCTATTCTATTAATTAATAAATCTTCTCTAATAAGACTCAATTCTAACTCATTTAAACTTATTTTTATATCTTTTTTCATATTTTTTACTATTTTTTATTAATAATTATTTTTATATTTACAAAAATAAACAACTATATAAATAAAATAAATATTTTTAATAATTAATTTATTTATATATTAATTATAATATATAAAAATATAAATGTCACTAAAAATATTTATTTTTTTTAAATAATAAAAAAAAGGAGAACATTTCTGTTCTCCTTTTTATCATTTTAATATATTTTATTATAAAAAGTTATTAAATCTTTATTAATTGTGACTTTATAACTTTTTAAATATTCATTACAGTTGTTATTTAAAAAATCTTTTAAGTAACTTATTATAACACAATCATCTTCGTTGTATTCATTAGTGATTACATCATATTGAAAGTTATTTAAATTAATTATTTTTAAAGTAAACATTTTTTCTAATTCTTTTACATTTTTCATATTTTTTACTATTTTTAATTTATAATTTAATAAGAGATTAGTAAACTTTAATTAATTAAAGTTTACTAAAGGGACTTGATTAGTTATTCGCTACTAATTCAATTGTATCATCAATTTGTTCAATTTTAGATTTCAATTTTCTTTGACATATCGGACAAACTAATTTATCTTTTGTCATTTCATTTATGTATCTATTTGGAATCATACATCCAAAATGACCTTTTACTTCGCAAGACATCCAAACTCTTTTATTTTGTTCTTGTTTCTTTAATCTTTTTTCTTCTTCTTTTTTAAGAACTTCATTATTTATATTTTCTACTTCAGTAGATTTTACATTTTTTGTAATTTTTTTCATATTTTTTACTATTTTTTATTAATAATTAAATAAATTTGTTTATTATTATAAAATTATAATAATTTTATTTAAAATTATTTTTATATAATTTTATAATTTTTAATAATATTTACAATAATAAACAACTATATAAATAAATTAAATAATTTTAATATTTTTTATTAATTTATTTATAATATAATTATAATATATAAAAAAATAAAAGTCACTAAAAATATTTATTTTTTTAATTATTTTTAAATAAAATTTAAAATAATTAAATAAATAAATAATTAATTTATTTATAATATAATTATAATATATAAAAAAATAAAAATCACTAAAAATATTTATTTTTTTTAATTATTTTTATTATTATTTTTATTATTATTTTTATTATTATTTTTTAAATTATTTTATTTAAATAAGTTGATTTTTAAAATATTAAAAATAAAAAAAATAAAAATTAAAAAATTAAAAATCAACTAAAATTAATTATTTAAAAAATAAATTTAAAAATAAGTTGATTTTTAAAATATTAAAAATAAAAAAAATAAAAATTAAAAAATTAAAAATCAACTAAAATTAATTATTTAAAAAATAAATTTAAAAATAAGTTGATTTTTAAAATATTAAAAATAAAAAAAATAAAAATTAAAAAATTA